>NZ_JAYWVC010000084.1:0-32809 GCF_036281785.1 Streptomyces chiangmaiensis
CCGCCGATCGCGTGGAGTCAGCCGGGCCGACCTGCAGCGCGAGTCCGGCCTGAGCTCGCAGACCATCTCCAACATCACCCGGCGGCTGATAGACGATCAGCTGATCTGCGAGAGCACGCCAAACGGCAGCGCTCGCGGCCGGCCGAGCATTCCGCTGGTCACCGAGCCGGACGGGGCGTACTCGGTCGGCGTGCACATCGACCCGGCCCGGCTGACCATCGTGCTCCTCGATCTCGACGGCGAGGTGCGGCTGGGACGGCAGGAACATACGCCGCAGGCCACGAACCCCTCGGAGGTGACCGCCTTCATCGCCGACGCCGTCGACGGTCTGATCACCGAGGCCGGCATCGACCGGGCCCGGGTGCTCGGGCTGGGCATCGCGGCGCCGGGGCCGCTCGACGTCGAGGCCGGGCTGCTCCTCGACCCGCCTCAACTGCCCAACTGGCGCAACGTCCAGCTGCGCGCGGACCTGCACGAGGCGACCGGTCTGCCGGTCCTCCTCGACAAGGACGTCACCGCTGCCGCCACGGCGGAGCTGCGCTCCTCCACGGAGGCGTCGAACTCGTTCGTCTTCCTCTACCTGGGATCCGGCGTGGGCGCCTCGGTCGTGCTGGACAACCAGGTCATCCGCGGCACGACGAACAACGTCGGCGAGATCGGCGACCTGGTCGTCGACCCCGACGCCGAAGAGCTGGAGTGGAGCGGCCGCCGCGGGGGCCTGGCTGCCGCGTGCGTGCCGGAGGCGCTCGTACTCCAGGCCGCCCGGGTGGGCCTGATGCCCGTGCCGAACCTGAACGACTACATCGCGGTCGACGACGCCTGCTCCGCGCTGTGCGCTCGTGCCTCCGCGGGCGACGCCGTCGCCGCCCGCATCCTCGAACACGCCGCGCGCCGGGTCGCCGTCGGCCTCGGGGTGCTGGTGAACCTGCTGGACGTGCCGCGGGTGGTGCTGGGCGGCCCGCTGTGGGACCGGCTCAGCTCGGTGTTCCTCCCCGTCATCCCCGACCTCGTCGCCCGCGAGCTGGTGGCGGCGCGTGAGAAGGTCCTGGTGCAGGGCTCGGCGGTGGGCGAGCAAGTGGTGGCCCAGGGCGCCGCGGAACTGGTCATGGACCATTTCCTCGCCCCCCACGCATCGGCACTGATGGTGGGCTGAGGCCCATGGCAGCGGTGGGGAGTCAGGACCCGGCCGGCCCGGCTCCTCGCCCAGCCGCACCCCCCGACACCGCAAGGCCGTCGACATCCCGCCCGAGTTCCCCTGGCGCACCGATGCTGCTGCGGAAGACACGCCTCTCAACTGACAGTCACGGACTATGCGTGGACGGCAGCAGCCGTTTCCCCTGCAAGCAACGTTGTGACCTGCTCAGTCAGAGGCTCAAGAAGCGCCCTCCGGAGCCGTTCCTGGCCGCGCAGACCGCCTGCTGTGTTCGCGGTCCGATGAGGGCCCTGGCTGGTGGGCCCCAGTCGGGCTCAACGAGAGCCCGAAGATGTCACCGGAATGCTCCCCTCCGGTGAATGCGCGGCAAAGTCCGGTGCTCTCGGCATGCAGCCATCATCAAACATGCAGGTGAGAAGCCTAGTTGACTAGAAGCGTGCAACTCTCTTCTAAAGCGCCTGCTCTATCCGGCAGCGCAGGTGTCGGCGCTACGCGAGCCTGGATAGGCGTAGGCATCGCGTGTTCTTCGGACGCCCAGGGCTGATACGGGAAAGCCGGACCTGTCGCCGTCTCGAACCAGACGGCGACAGGTCCGGCGAGTTCACAGGGGGCTCAGGCGAGACCGGGGAACTGAACCACGGTTCCATCAACGGAGCTGCGCAGCGAACAGTGCGTACGCCTGCTCGTCGAAGAGGACGAACCTGACCTCCTCGACCGCCGTGTCCGTCGAGCGCACCGTCTCCACCGCGATGCGGGCGGCGTCCCGCATCGGCCAGCGGTAGACGCCGGTGGACACCGCGGGGAACGCGACGCTACTGGCGCCGAGTTCGTCGGCGACCCTCAGCGCCTCCCGGTAGCACGATGCCAGCAGATCGGAGCGGTCCTCCGAGGCGGCGAAGACCGGGCCCACGGTGTGGATCACCCAGCGCGCGTCCAGTTCGCCCGCCGTGGTGGCGACCGCCTGGCCGGTGGGAAGGCCCTTGCCGTAGTGGGAGGCGCGCAGTGCGCGGCACTCCTCGAGGATCGCGGGGCCGCCCCGACGGTGGATCGCGCCGTCAACGCCTCCCCCGCCGAGCAGCGAGGAGTTTGCCGCGTTGACGATCGCGTCGACGCTCTGCCGGGTGATGTCTCCCTGGACCAGCGTGATGGTGATCATGTCTGTCTCAGCCTCCTCCAGACGGCCTTCGCCGCGTTGTGGCCCGACATGCCGTGCACGCCGGGGCCGGGCGGGGTGGACGACGAGCAGATGAAGACGGCCGGGTGCGGAGTGCCGTACGGGAACAGGGACAGTTTGGGGCGCAGCAGCAGCTGGAGACCCGACACCGCGCCGGAGGCGATGTCGCCGCCGACGTAGTTGGCGTTGCGGGCGGCCAGTTCGGGCGGGCCCGCGGTGGCACGGGCGAGGACGCGGTCGCGGAAGCCCGGTGCGAAGCGCTCCAGTTGGCGTTCCAACGCGTCCGTCAGGTCCCCCCGCCAGCCGTTCGGCACATGGCCGTACGCCCAGAAGACCTGCTTGCCCTCGGGCGCCCGGGTGGGGTCCACGACGCTGGGCTGCACGGTGATGAGGAACGGTACGTCGGGGGCCCTGCCCTCGCGGGACGCGGCGCGCAGGGCGGCGCCGATCTCCGCGCTGTCGGCGCCGATCTGCACGGTTCCGGCGACCCGCGGCTCCTCCGCGGTCCACGGCACGGGGCCGTCCAGGGCGTAGTCCACCTTGAACACCCCGGGGCCGTAGCGGTAGCCGTCGTAATACCTGCCGAGGCCCGCGATCCGGGCCAGCGCGGTGGGCGAGGTGTCGAAGACGTACGCGCGCGCCGGGGGCAGGTCGTCCAGGCGCTTGACCTCGTAGTCGGTGTGGACGGTGCCGCCCAGGTCCTTCAGGTACGCGGCGAGCGCGTCCGAGATGGACTGGGAGCCACCGCGGGCCACCGGCCAGCCGCGGGCATGCGCGGCGAGGGCGAAGATCAGGCCGACGGCGCCGGTGGCCAAGCCGCCGAGCGGGGCGATCACATGGGCGACCAGCCCGGCGAACAGCGCCTTCGCCCGTTCGTCGCGGAAGCGGCGCATCAGCCAGGTCGACGGAGGGAGACCGACGAGTCCGAACCGGGCCAGGGTGAGGGGGTCCCGTGGCAGGGCGGTCAGCGGCAGGGACATGAAGTCCCGGGCCAGCGTGTCCCAGCGGCTCAGGAAGGGCTCGACCAGCCGACGGTACGCCCCCGCGTCGCGCGGCCCGAACGAGGCGGCCGTCTCGGCCACGGACCGGGAAAGCACCGCTGCGGTGCCGTCGAGGAAGGGATGCGCCATCGGCAGCTCGGCATGCAGCCACTCGAGGCCGTACCGCTCCAGGGGCAGGGCCCGGAAGGCGGGCGAGTTGATGCCGAGCGGATGGGCCGCCGAGCACGGATCGTGCCGGAAACCGGGCAGCGTCAGCTCTTCGGTGCGGGCGCCCCCTCCGATGGTGTCGCGGGCCTCGAAGACGGCGACGGAGAATCCGCGCCGGGCCAGTTCCACGGCGGCCGTCAGTCCGTTGGGCCCCGCTCCCACCACGACCGCATCGAGCATCGACGGCACCTTGGGACTCCTTCGTCAGTCCACGCCCAGTGGCCCTCAGGATATGCCGGGGGACTGACACCCCTCCGGTGTGGGGGGCGGTCGTCGACCGAGGCGGAGGTTCCGCTCTCCGCGCCGTCGTGGGGGTCAGGCGGCGCCCGACAGCAGCCCCAACACCCGGCGGGCCGTGGCCTCGTCCCTGGCCGCGGTGAACGGCAGGGTGTTGCCACCGGCGATACGGAACGGTTCGCCGGTCAGGGTGTAGTGCGCGCCGCCCGCCTCCTCCACCAGGAGAAGGCCGGCCGCGTGGTCCCAGGCTGCTTCCCAGGAGAAGGCCGTGGCGTCCAGCAGGCCCTGCGCGATCTGCAGATATTCCAGTCCGGCCGAGCCGCACGAACGCGGGCGGACGCCCTCGGCCTGCAGGCCGAGGAGTGCGCGCTTCTGTTCGTCCGTCGTGTAAAACGGGTGGGACGCGGCGACCTCGAGGTCGCGGCCCGGTGCGGGTGAGCCGGAGCGCAGGCGTACTCCGTCGAGGAAGGCGCCCTGACCGCGGACGGCGGTGGCGAGTCGGTTCTGGGCCGGTGCGTACGTCCACGAGGCACGCACGACGCCGCCCTGGGCGAGCGCGACCAGCGTGCAGAAGCCGGGGTCGCCGTGGACGAACTGGCGGGTGCCGTCGACGGGGTCGACGATCCAGACGGGCGCCTCGCCGCGCACCGCGTCATAGGTCGCCGGGTTGGCGTGGACCGCCTCCTCGCCGACCACGGCCGAACCGGGCAGCAGTTTGACAAGCGCCTCGGTGAGGTAGGCCTCCGCCTTGCGGTCGGCGTCCGTGACCAGGTCGTGGGGGCCGCTCTTCTCGTCGATCTCGTGCGCGGCGAGCCGGCGGAAGCGCGGCATGATCTCGGTCGCGGCCGCCTCGCGGACGGCCTCCGCCACCTCGGATGTGCGGTGAGCGAGAAACTCGTCGATGGTTTCGATGTCGTCGATCATGCCTAAATGAGAGCACGCGTCACTGACAATCCGACCCCGCCTGGTGTACTCCGGGTGGATTCGGCGTGAATTCGAGCCTTCGCGGCTTTCCCGTCGGACCGAGCCGGGCGCCCGCCGCCGTCCGGGGTCACCGGCCGACCGCGTACCCCTGCATCCCGCGCGGATTCGCCGCCGCGGACAGCACGCCCGTGCGCGGGTCCCGGCCGACGGCGCACAGCCGCCCCTCGGACCAGGCCTCGCCGACCGTGACGTCGTGGCCGCGCCGGCGCAGCTCCTCGACCACACCGGGGTCCATGCGGGACTCCACGGTGACGCTGCCGGGGCGCATGCCGCGCGGGAAGAAGGAGCCGGGAAAGGCGTCGTTGTGCCAGTTCGGAGCGTCGATGGCGCCCTGGAGGTCGAGGCCGCCCCGGATCGCGGGGCGCAGGGCGGCCGCCAGGAAGAAGTGGAGCTGCCACTGGTCCTGCTGGTCGCCACCGGGCGTGCCGAACGCGAGTACCGGCACACCGTCGCGCAGCGCGATCGAGGGGGTGAGAGTGGTGCGGGGGCGACGGCCCGGGCTGAGGGAGTTCGGCAGCCCCTCGTCGAGCCAGGCCATCTGGAGCCGGGTACCGAGCGGGAAGCCCAGCTCGGGAACGACCGGGTTGGACTGGAGCCAGCCGCCGCTGGGCGTGGCGGCGACCATGTTGCCCCAGCGGTCGACGACGTCCAGGTGGCAGGTGTCGCCGCGGGTGGCCCCGTCGGCGGCGACGTCCGGCTCGCCGGACGCCGAAGAAGCCGGGCTCTTGGCGACGGTCGGTTCCCCGACCCCCATGGGATCGAAGCCGAGGTCGTCGGGGGTCACCGCACGGGCGTGCTTGCTCAGGCGCGGAAGACGGCCTCCGGGCGCGCCGGGGCGCAGCTCGTACGACGCCTTGCCGCCGACGAGGGCGCGCCGCTCTGCGTTGTAGGCGTCCGAGAGCAGGTCGTCGAGCGGTACCTCGGAAGCGTCGCCGTACCAGGCCTCGCGGTCGGCCATCGCGAGCTTGCAGCCCTCGATCAGCAGGTGGACGTACTCCGCGGAGCCGTACCGCGGCAGCTCGGGCGGGAGCAGGGCGAGCTGCTGGAGCAGCACCGGGCCCTGGCTCCAGGGGCCCGCCTTGCAGACGGTCCAGCCGTTCCAGTCGTAGGCGGCCGGAGTCTCGTAGGTGGCGGACCAGCCCGCGAGATCGGCGGCCGTCAGGGTCCCGCTGTGCCGTTCGCCGCTGGTGTCCATGGTGGGCCGTCCCGCCTGCCGCACCAGGGCTTCGGCGATGAATCCGGACCGCCACACCTGTCGTGCCGCCTCGATCTGCGCCTCCCGGTCGCCTGCCCCGGACACCTCGGCGAGCAGCCGTTTCCAGGTGGTTGCCAGCGCGGGATTGCGCAGCAGCTCGCCGGGGACCGGCGCCTTCCCGCCGGGCAGATACACCTCGGCCGACGAGGTCCACTCCGTCTCGAACAGCCGCCGCACGCTCTCGACGGTCTCGCCGACACGCTCCACGGGCGCGTGCCCGTGCTCCGCGTATCCGACGGCGTACTTCAGGACGTCGGAAAGGTGCTTCGTACCGTGGTCGCGCAGCAGAACCATCCAGGCGTCGAAGGCGCCCGGGACGGCGGCGGCGAGGGGCCCGGTACCGGGTACGAGAGCCAGACCGAGTCCCCTGTAGTGGGTGATGGTGGCCCCGGCGGGGGCGACGCCCTGCCCGCACAGCACCCGTACCTCTCCGCCGGCCGGGGCGAGGAGGATCGGGACCTCCCCGGCGGGTCCGTTCAGGTGCGGCTCCACCACATGCAGCACGAACGCTCCGGCGACGGCCGCGTCGAACGCGTTGCCGCCGTCCTCCAGCACCGCCATCGCGGACTGCGAGGCCAGCCAATGGGTGGACGACACCATGCCGAAGGAGCCTTGAAGCGTGGGCCGGGTGGTGAACTGCATCTCTCACCTCGCTGTGTGCACGCATCGGTCCGTCCGATCAGCGCTCGGGGACCGTCCTGGAGAGCATCCGGGGAGACGGCGCCAGGGCTCGCCTTCACTTGATCACCGAGCAGGCTAGCGACCGCTCGGCGTCCCGTCTCCCCCACCGTCGGCACAGCCCTGACGGCACCGCACCGTTCCGCTGCACCTTTTATACGGATACGCCCGCTTGACGCGTGGTGGTGAGGGTATTCGGACAGCATGAACCAGATGCACCGGACGAGCGGGACGGGCGGCACATGGGACCACCGCCACGGGGTACCGGGCGCCGCGCCGTCATGGCGGCCCAGGGTCGAGCCTGGCGGGGTTCCGCCGGGCGAGACTCCGCCGGGCGAGAGCAGTGTCGAGGAGGCCGTTCCGCAGCAGGAGTACCAGAGGAGCCGTGGCTGGGCCGCGGGGCCACTTATTGTGATCATGGCCCTGGTGGTCCTGGTGGCCGGGTTCTTCCTGGCCTATGCGATCGCGCTGATGCTGTGAGCACCCGGAGCGGCCCCACATGCGCGGGTTCTGACGCCCCGCGCGCCCTGACCACACCCGACTCGTAGACGAAGACCACGAGCCGGGCGGTCCTGTGCGACCAATTCGGTCATTGCCCGGCTGATGTGCGTCTTGGCCGTGAACGGGCTGATGACCATGTGGGCGGTCGACCGGATCGAGAGCGCACCGCACCTGCCGTCGATGAGGGCATGAGCGGCGAGAACATAAAGGGCACACCATGGCAAGGAGGCACAGGAACTCACAGGCCGTCAACAGCCAACGCCGTCATCGCACGGGTACGGAGCGAGTTAGCTCTTCCGCACCACAGTCAGTCATGTGAGACTGGCGGCCCGTCCGCAGTGTGGACCCCACTCCGCACCGTCCCCACGAGGCGCCCGTGCAGTCTCTTCCTCTGCCGCTCGCCCTGACCGCGCGCCTCCTGCCGGTCGCCGTGCTCGCCTCGGCGGGCTGGGCCCTGTCGTCCGGGCCCCTCGCCGCGGCTCCGGCCACCGACCAGAAGTCGGCGCGGGGGGGCCAGACCTCGCAAGGCACCCAGAGCGCCGGGGGCGCCTCCGCGCCCGCGACGTCGGCCGCGACCAAGACGTACACGGCGGCGCCCGCGCCGTGCGGCGGTGTGTCCGTCAAGACGATCGAGTCGCTGGTCCCCGGCGCCAAGAAGGCCGGGAAGGAGATCCCGTCGACGGACGAGTCCATCAGACGCACCTGCTCCTGGAACGCGCTCAAGGGCTACGACTACCGCTGGCTCGACGTGTCCTTCGAGATCACGGACTCGCAGGCCCAGGCGCAGAAGTCCTACACCCAGCGCACTGCGGACAAGGGCGGCGGAGGCGCGGTCCCCGGTCTCGGCGACTCCGCCTATTCCGTGGTGAACCTCACCACCGAGGACAAGCAGCAGACCCGCGAGGGCGTGGTGCTGGTCCGCGTGGCCAACGCGCTGGTGTCCATCACGTACAACGGCAGCGACTTCGAGACGAAGAAGGCGCCCAGTACGGACGAGATCAACAAGGGCGCCATCAAGGCCGCCAAGGACGCGGTGGCAGCGCTGGAGGGCGGTCAGAAGAAGGGCTGACCGCCCTCCGCGCGCCTGCCGGCGTCAGGCCGTGGCCCTCTCCCGGCCCCGCAGCAGCATCAGCACCACGTACAGCACCATCGAGGTGCCCAGGCCCACCGCCCAGCCGTAGTCGGCGAGGGGCGAGAGGGCCGGGATCGGACGGCCGTCGACCAGCGGGTGGAAGTCCGCGCCTCCGATGGCCAGCACGCCGCCCACCACGAAGGCGACGACGGCCCGCCAGTTCCAGCCGCCCCCGTACCAGTAGCGGCCGCCCGAGCGGTACAGATCGGCGAGATGGAGGGAGCCGCGGCGCAGGATCCAGTAGTCGGCGATGAGGATGCCCGCCACCGTGCCGAGCAGACCGCCGACCAGGCCGAGCCAGGTGAAGATGTAGCCCTGCGGGTCGGAGTAGAGCTTCCACGGGAAGATCAGCACAGCGAGCACGGAGGTGACGAGGGCACCGGTGCGGAAACTGATCTTCCGGGGTGCGACGTTGGAGAAGTCGAACGCAGGCGAGACCAGGTTCGCCGCAATGTTCACCGAAAGGGTCGCGACCAGCACGGTCACCAGGGCGTAGAGCAGACCGACCACGTTGTCCGTCTTGGCGGCAAGCTGCACCGGGTCCCAGACCGGCTGGCCGTACACCGCCTGCGAGCCGGATGTGACCAGCACGGACAGGAAGGCGAACAGGGTCATGGTGGTCGGCAGGCCGAGCGCCTGGCCCCACGTCTGTGCCTTCTGGCTCTTTCCGTACCGGGTGAAGTCGGGGATGTTCAGCGACAGCGTGGACCAGAAGCCGATCATGCCCATGAGGGAGGGCCAGAACAGCTTCCAGAAGCCGCCGCCCCAGCCGAGCTTGGACGGCTGGTCGAACAGCGGGCCGACACCGCCGGCCTTGTCGCTCATCCACCACAGCATCACGAAGGCGCCGACGAGCACGAAGGGCGCCGCCCAGTTCTCGAAGCGGCGGATGGTCTCCATGCCCCGGTAGATGATGGCGACCTGGATCACCCAGAAGATCGCGAACGACAGCCACATGGTCCAGGCGTGACCGCCGATCCGGGAGGCGTTCGCCCAGCTGTCGCCGATGAGCTTGCCGGCGAGGAAGTAGATCGCCTCGCCGCCGATCCAGGTCTGGATGCCGAACCAGCCGCACGCGACCAACGCCCGCACCACGGCAGGCAGGTTGGCACCACGCACCCCGAAGGAGGCGCGGGCGAAGACCGGGAACGGGATGCCGTACTTGGGTCCGGCGTGTCCGGTCAGCAGCATGGGGATGAGCACGATCACATTGGCCAGGGCGATGGTGAACACCGCCTGCTTCCAGTCCATGCCCACGGCGATCAGACCGGAGGCCAGGGTCCAGGATGCCGTGTTGTGGGCCATCCCGACCCACAGCGCGGAGAAGTTGTACGTGTTCCACGTCCGCTTGCCGACGGGGACCGGCAGCAGGTCCTTGTTGGCGTAGGGACCGCTCGGCGGGGGGGAGCCCGGGGCGAACTCCACCCGCCCATCGGCACGGGTGACTTGGTCGGACATCGGTGTGGCTGTGGGAGCGATATCGGTCATGGGCAGGCCCATCATGAGGCGGGACGGGAAAGGCCGTGCGGGTTGTGGCGCCGATGGGGGGTGCGCCCCGAAGCCACGAGGGACGGGACGCCCTGGATCCCCTCCCCGGGGGAGCGGGAAGGGGACGAGGGGGGAGGACCGGACGGAACGGAGCGTGCGCGACTAGCCGTTGAGGGCCGGGATGACCCGGCTGCCGTACGCGTCGATGACGGCTTCCTGAGCATCGTGCATGTCGTACACGGCGAACTGGTCGACGCCCAGCTCACGCAGTGCGGTCAGTTTCTCGATGTGCCGCTCGACGGGACCGATGACGCAGAACCGGTCGACGATCTCGTCGGGCACGAACTGGGTGTCGGGGTTGCCGCTGCGCCCGTGGTGGGCGTAGTCGTAGCCCCCGCGGGCCTTGATGTACTCGGTGAGTTCGTCGGGTACGGCGGCCGAGTGCTCGCCGTACTTGGCGACGAGGTCGGCGACGTGGTTGCCGACCATGCCGCCGAACCAGCGGCACTGCTCACGGGCGTGGGCGAGCGCATCGGGCGAGTCGTCCTCGGTGACGTACGCCGGGGCCGCGACGCAGATCTTGACCTCGGACGGGTCGCGTCGGGCGGCCATGGCGGCGTCCTTCACCGCCTTGACCATGTACTCGGTCAGATACAGGTCCGCGAGCTGGAGGATGAAGCCGTCCGCCTCCTCTCCTGCCATCTTCAGCGCCTTGGGGCCGTACGCGGCCATCCAGACGGGGAGTTCGGCGCCGGGCTTGATCCATGGGAACTTGACCACCGTGCCGCCGAGATCGGCCTCCTCGCCGCGGCCCAGCGCCCGGATGACCTTCATGGCCTCGCTGATGCGGGCCAGCGTGTTCGGCTTGCGCCCGGCGACGCGCATCGCCGAGTCGCCGCGTCCGATGCCGCAGATCGTACGGTTGCCGAACATGTCGTTGAGCGTGGCGAACGTGGACGCGGTGACCTCCCAGGTGCGGGTGCCCGGGTTCGTCACCATCGGGCCGACGGTCAGCTTCTGGGTGTTCGCCAGGATCTGACTGTAGATCACGAACGGTTCCTGCCACAGCACGGCCGAGTCGAAGGTCCAGCCGTGGCGGAACCCGTTGCGCTCGGCGCGCTTCATGAGGCTGACGACTCTCGAGGCCGGCGGGTCGGTCTGCAGGACGAGTCCGAAGTCCATGTGCGCCACTCCTAGTTGAGGTACTGACAGGTAGAGCGGGGGGTATAGACGCCGTGTCCGGCACGTCCGGTGAACTCCCGCTCGGTGATGACGGGTTCGCCACGCGAGAGGACGGTCTCGACCCGGCCGGTCGTGCGCTTGCCCTCGTACGCCGAGTAGTCGACGTTCATGTGGTGCTCCGAAGCGGACATGACCTGCTCGGCGTGCGGGTCGTAGATGACCACGTCGGCGTCCGCGCCCGGGGCGATGGTGCCCTTCTTCGGATAGAGGCCGAACATCCGGGCCGGGGTGGCGCAGGCGATCTCGATCCAGCGGCGGCGGGAGATGTGCCCGTCGACGACGGCCTGGTGAAGCAGGTCCATGCGGTTCTCCACGCCCGGCAGTCCGTTGGGGATCTTGGAGAAGTCGCCCCGGCCCAGCTCCTTCTGGCCCACGAAGCAGAAGGGGCAGTGATCGGTGGAGACCACCTGGAGGTCGTTGGTGCGCAGCCCCTGCCACAGGGCGGCCTGGTGCTCCTCGGGGCGCAGCGGGGTCGAGCACACGTACTTCGCGCCCTCGAAGTCCGGCTCGGCGAGGTTGTCGGTGGACAGGAAGAGGTACTGGGGACAGGTCTCGCCGAAGACGTTCAGCCCTTGGTCGCGCGCCCGGGCCAGTTCCTCCACCGCCTCCTGCGCCGAGACGTGCACGACGTACAGCGGCGCGCCCGCGACCTGGGCGAGCCTGATGGCGCGGTGGGTCGCCTCGGCCTCCAGGAGTGCCTTGCGGACCTCGCCGTGGTAGCGGGGATCGGTCTCGCCGCGGGCCAGCGCCTGCTCGACCAGCACGTCGATCGCGATGCCGTTCTCGGCGTGCATCATGATCAGGCCGCCGTTCTCGGCGGAGCGCTGCATGGCGCGCAGGATCTGCCCGTCGTCGCTGTAGAAGACGCCGGGGTAGGCCATGAACTGCTTGAAGGAGGTGATGCCCTCCTCGACCAGCAGGTCCATCTCCTTGAGCGTCTCCTGGTTCACATCGGAGACGATCATGTGGAAACCGTAGTCGACGGCGCAGTTGCCCTCCGCCTTGGCGTGCCAGGCGTCCAGGCCCTCGCGCAGCGAGTGGCCCACGCTCTGCACGGCGAAGTCGATGATGGTGGTCGTCCCGCCCCAGGCTGCTGCCCGGGTGCCGGTCTCGAAGGTGTCGGAGGCGAAGGTGCCGCCGAACGGCAGCTCCATGTGGGTGTGGGCGTCGACGCCGCCCGGGATCACGTACTTGCCGGTGGCGTCGATGGTCCGTTCGGCCGTGAAGGTCTCGGCGGCCGGGGTGCCGGTCGCGGCGAGGGCGGCGATGCGGCCCTCCTCGATCAGGACGTCGGCGTGGATCTCGTCGGACGCGGTGATGACGAGGCCACCGCGGATGACGGTACGGCTGCTCATGCTCCCTGTGCTCCCTTACCTGCGTGGACGCTCCGCTGGGATGCGGTCGGACTGTGCGGGTTGTCTGTGGCTGGTCGCGCGCACGCGGCGGAGCCGCATGGTGGTGCAGCCCCGCGCCCCGGTCAGGGGCACGGAACCCCCCTCCGTCACGGAGCGGTCAGCGGTCCGTACGCCCCCGGCGCCCGGTCCCGGTAGAACTGCCAGCGGTCGCGCACCTCCCGCAGCTTCGCGAGGTCGAGGTCGCGGACCACGAGCTCGCTCTCCTTGTCGCTCGCCACCTCGCCGACGAACTGCGCCTCGGGGTCCACGAAGTACGAGGTCCCGTAGAAGTCGTTGTCGCCGAGTTCCTCGACTCCCACACGGTTGATCGCGCCCACGAAGTACTCGTTGGCCACGGCCGCCGCCGGCTGCTCCAGCTGCCACAGGTAGCCGGACAGACCGCGCGAGGTGGCCGAGGGATTGAACACGACCTCGGCGCCCGCGAGCCCCAGCGCCCGCCAGCCCTCCGGGAAGTGGCGGTCGTAGCAGATGTACACGCCGATCCTGCCGACCTTGGTGTCGAAGACCGGCCAGCCGGAGTTGCCGGGCCGGAAGTAGAACTTCTCCCAGAAGCCCTTCACCTGCGGGATGTGGGTCTTGCGGTACTTGCCGAGGTAGGAGCCGTCGGCGTCGATCACCGCGGCCGTGTTGTAGAGGACCCCGGGCTGTTCCTCCTCGTACATGGGCAGGACCAGCACGATGCCCAGCTCCTTCGCCAGCACCTGGAAGCGCCTGACGATCGGGCCGTCCGGGATCCGCTCGGCATACGAGTAGAACGCCGGGTCCTGGACCTGGCAGAAGTACGGTCCGTAGAACAGCTCCTGGAAACACAGCACCTGAGCACCCTGCGCGGCCGCGTCGCGCACCGCCTGCTCGTGGACCTGGATCATCGATTCCTTGTCGCCCGTCCAGGCCGCCTGGAAGAGGGCGGCACGGATCACTCTGCTCATCGGGACCTCCGGTCGCTCGGTGTGCGGCGAGCCTAGGAAGTCCGGGGAGCCGGTTTGAGTTGCACCGTGTCACGTCTGCGCACGCCGGGCGTTCCACGCTGTCACCCCGGCCCGCGCACACGGGTTTCCCGCACTTTTCCACGGCGTTTCACCTTTGTTGGGCATCGTGCGCGAGCAGCGCGATGTGCACGGAGGCGGCCTGCTCGAAGTCGTCCAGGTCGACTCCGAGGCACGCCTGGATGGCCTCCAGCCTGCGGTACAGGGCCGGCCGGCTGACGTGGTGGAGCTGGGCGGTACGGGACTTGTTGCGGCCGGTGGCGAGATATGTCCGCAGCACGGGCAGCAGCTCCTGCTCGGCGTCACGTCCGCACAGCAGCCCGTCCAGTTCCCGCTCGGCGAAGCACTGGACGTGGGCGTCGTCGCGCAGCAGCCGGACCAGGCCGCGCAGATGGACGTCCTTGAGGCGGACGACGGGCGGCAGATCGAGTGCGGCGGAGTGGTCGGCGACGGCATCGGCGACGTGCCGGGCCTCACGCAGGCCCGCGGGCACGTCCTCCCAGCCGGCGCGGGCATCGGCCGCGGCGACGACCGCCCCGCCCGCGTGGGACTCCGTCCGCAGCCGGGCGGCGAAGTGTGCGGTCAGCGATTCGGCGTCCTGGTCGCGGGCGAGGCTGAGCAGCACGGCGGTGGCCCCGTCGGCCAGTTCGGCGACGAGTCCGGACAGCCCCAGCAGGCGCAGGACGCGGTCGAGGTGGACCGGGTCGCCGTCGCGTACAACGAGGGGGACGAAGGTGCGGCGGTTGACCGGCAGCCCGGCCGCGCGGGCCCGCGGCAGGAGCTGGCGGGCCGGTACGACCCCGGAGACCAGGTCCGTCAGCAGGCCTCGCGCGGACTGCTCCTCCCAGGAGTGCGCCGAGCCGTGGAGCATCCGGTGCAGGACCAGCGCCTCGGCCGCGCGCTCGGCGAGAAGGCGTCCGATGGGGTTGTCGCCGCGATAGCCGCACAGCACGATACGGCCCCAGCGCTCGCCACGGCCGCTCAGTTCGGCACGGACCCAGCCGTCGCCCTCGCTGCCGCCGGCCTGCCGGGCGATGCGTTCCCAGTCGCGCAGCACATCGTCGACGGCGGAACGCTCCCCCGCCGTGGCGAGCACCCGGTGGGCGAGGTTGGTGAGGATCACGGGGCAGCCGGCATGCACCGCGACCTCGTCGAGCAGCCGCTGAAGCGGGGCGCACGCGGTGATCAGTCCGGTCAGGGCCGTGCGTACGGACTCCGACAGACTCACCGCCGCGAACTTCCGCCGCACCAGACGGGACTGGACCTCCTCGGTCAGTTCGGCGAACGGGAAAGGGCGGTGCAGTACCACCATGGGCAGCCCGCAGCGCTCGGCGGCCCGGCGCATCACGTCCGGGGGCAAGGGGAAGGCGCGGCCGAGTCCGAGGACGACGGCCGCCGCCTCCGCACGGTGCAGCGACCGGATGTACTCGGCCTGCTTGTCCTCGTCGCCGGCGAGCAGCACCCCGGTGGTGAGGACCATCTCGCCGCCGCTGAGCATCACCCCGACGTCGGGCGCCTCGGCGACGTGCACCCAGCGCACCCGCCGGTCGAGGTGCCCGGCGCCGGCCACCACCTCGGGCTCTCCGGCGAGCACCCGGTCCAGCGTGAGGACCTGGCGTACCGACAGGGCGGGTTCCAAGGCGGTGGTCATGGCTGTCTTCCCTTGCTCTGGTCCTACCGAAGACACCTCGTGACGGCGCTGTCGAGGGAGTGGGTCGTCAGTGGACGCTCCCGAGGGCGTGCTCGAGAATCGCGGCGCCCTCCTCGGCCTCCGCGACGGTGAGCGTGAGCGGCGGGGCGATGCGCAGCACGCTGGTGTTGTGCCCGCCGCCCTTGCCGATCAGCAGGCCCCCGGCGCGTGCGGCCTCGAGCACGGCCGACGCCGTGTCCGGGTCGGCCTCGTCGGTGCCGGGGCGCACCAGCTCGACGCCGATCATCAGGCCGCGGCCGCGCACCTCGCGTACGACGGGGAGCTGGGCGGCGACGGCCCGCAGCCGCTCGATGAGCATGCCGCCGACGCGCCGGGCGTTGCCCTGGAGGTCGTGCTCGAGCAGGTACGAGAGGTTGGCGAGTCCGGCCGCCATGGTGATCTGGGTGCCGCCGAACGTCGAGATGGAGTTGGCGTCCAGGCAGTTCATGATGTCGGCGCGGGCGACGACACCTCCGATGGACATGCCGTTCCCGATGCCCTTGGCGAAGGTGAGGATGTCCGGCGGCCCGCTTCGGCCATGTGCCTGCCAGCCCCAGAAGTGGTCACCGGTGCGGCCCCAGCCGGTCTGCACCTCGTCCGCGATCCACAGGATGCCGTGCTCGTCGAGAATCTCCCGGAAGGCCGCGTAGAGCCCGTCGGGCGGCGACGTGAAGCCGCCGACGCCCTGGATCGGCTCGGCGATCAGTGCCGCGGGCGGCCGCGTGTGCCCGAGCAGGTCCTTCAGGTCCTCGACACAGGCCGCGATGAAGTCGGTGTCGCTCAGGCGGGCGAAGGGACCGCGGGTGCGGACTCCTCCGTGGACGTACAGGGTCTGCAACGGTGACAGCGATGTGGGTGACCAGCCGCGGTTGCCGGTGATGCCGACCGCGCTGAACGAGCGGCCGTGGTAGCTGTTGCGCATCGCCAGAATCTGGTTGCTGCGGCGGTACGTCGTCGCCAGCAGCAGAGCGGTGTCGTTGGCCTCGGTGCCGGACGTGGTGAAGAAGACGCGGGCGTCCGGGATGCCCGACAACTGGGCGATGCGCTCGGCGAGGTCGACCATCGGCCGGTTGAGGTAGAGGGTCGAGGAGTGCAGGATCCGCCCGGCCTGCTCGGTCACCGCCTTGGTGACCTCGGGCAGGGCGTGGGCGGTCATCGTGGTGAGGATGCCGCCGAAGAAGTCGAGGTACTTCTTCCCGTCGGCGCCCCAGACATGGCGGCCCTCGCCGTGGGTGATCTCCAGAGGGTCCTTGTAGTAGAGGGCCAGCCAGTCGGGCAGGACGGCCTTGTGGCGGGCGTACAGGTCACTCACGGCTTCACCAGTCCTTCGTACGCGTCGGGGCGGCGGTCGCGGTAGAACGCCCACTGCTGCCGCACTTCTTCGATGAGGTCGAAGTCGAGATCCCTCACGACGAGCTCCTCCTCCTTGTCGCCGGCGACCTCCCCTACGAACTGCCCACGGGGATCGACGAAGTAGCTCGTGCCGTAGAAGTCGTTGTCGCCGTACTCCTCCCGGCCCACGCGGTTGATCGCGGCGACGAAGTACTCGTTGGCGACGGCGGCCGCGGGCTGCTCCAGCTGCCAGAGGTACGCGGACAGGCCACGTGAGGTGGCGGAGGGGTTGTAAACCAACTGGGCGCCGTTCAGGCCGAGTTGCCGCCAGCCCTCCGGGAAGTGGCGGTCGTAGCAGATGTACACGCCGACTTTGCCGACCTTGGTGTCGAAGACGGGCCAGCCGAGGTTGCCCGGCTTGAAGTAGTACTTCTCCCAGAAGCCCTTGACCTGGGGGATGTGGTGCTTGCGGTACTTGCCGAGGTAGGTGCCGTCCGCGTCGATCACGGCGGCGGTGTTGTAGTAGAAGCCGGACTGCTCGATCTCGAAGACGGGGACGACGATCACCATGCCGGTCTCGCGCGCCAGTTCCCGCATCCGGGTGACCGTGGGGCCGTCGGGCACGGGCTCGGCCCAGCGATAGTGCTCGGGTTCCTGGACCTGGCAGAAGTAAGGGGCGTTGAAGACTTCCTGGAAGCCGATGATCTTCGCGCCCGTGCGGGCCGCCTCGCGGGCGTGCTCCACATGTTTGGCGATCATGGATTCGGTGTCACCGGTCCAGGTCGCCTGGACCAGTGCGGCGCGTACGACGTGGGCCATGGTGCCGCTCCTTTGCCTGTAGTCCTCGCGGGGACGTCACAGAGCCTCTACGCCCGTAGACACAGGTGGTAGAGGGTCGAACGTAAGCCTCTGCGACGGCCTTGCCAAGACCATCGTCGTCAACCCGCTGAGTCGATCACGTTTCGCACTCCTTGCGAGTGACTGGTCGGATTGTCGACGGGCTGCTCAGGTGGTGAATCCGGCGGCCCTGAGGGCGTGCACGAGATCGCGGTGACGCGCGTCCGGGACACCCCGGGCCGCCTCGACAAACAGCGGCACGAGCCCCTGCGGATCGGCCGCCGCGGTGCGGCCCGCGGCGGTGAGGGCGCCGGCCGCGGCGGCCGGGTCGGCGGCGGGCATCGGGTAGCGGACCGGGCGTCGATCCACTGCCACCGCCCGGCTCCCGCCCGAGTGGAGCGCTCCGGGACGGCAGAAAACACCAGCCGTGTCACGGAGGCGCTACAGAGAGTTTTCCGCCCCGGTGCAGAGCCCTCCCATGGGCGCGTTCGCCACCGGTGCACACCCGTGCCGATCGGCCGTCCGCCTCTCGGACGTCGACCGCTCACGTGCGGGGACGCCCATGATGCAGGCCACGGCCGACGCGCAGGGTCAGACCGGGCACCCACGCGAGGGCCGCGACGGTGAAGAACGCCGGGGTCGGCGCGCGCCCCGTCTCGATCTCGCGGAGGGTCTCGGCGGAGATCCCGGCACCCGCCGCCACCTCTGCCATGCTGCCCGCCGCGTGGACGTGACCGGCCCGAACGGCCCGCGACGACCCGGCGGCGCCCGCTGCCCGGACCGCCCGCCCTGCTGAACATGCCGCCGGAGTGCGTTCGTGCCATCGTGGGTGCCATCGTGATACGTGCGCCGTGCGCGCCCACAGGTGTAACCGGGCCCCGCCCGGGCACCCGGCACCGCCACGTCGATCAACGAGCGTGTCCCGGGCCCCGCCGGGACGCCGGAACGGATGGCCATGACCAGCGGGTTCAACGGTCCGCAGGGCTACGGCTCGGACCCCTTCGCAGAGTTCTTCTCACGAATCTTCGGCGGACAGCGTCCCGGTCCCCGGCAGGTCGACCTCGGCCGGCTGCTGAGCGAGCCGGCCCGGCAGCTGGTCGTCGGAGCGGCGCAGTACGCCGCCCAGCACGGCAGCCGCGACCTCGACACCCAGCACCTGCTGCGCGCCGCGCTCTCCGCCGAACCGACCAGGAGTCTGCTCACCCGCGCGGGAGCGGATCCCGACTCGCTGGCGACGGAGATCGACCAGCGCTCCGGCCCGCCCCAGGGCCCGGCCGACGTGCCACCGCCCACCTCGCTCTCGCTGACGCCCGCCGTCAAACGTGCCCTGCTGGACGCGCACGAGCTGGCCCGGGCGAGCGGCACCGGCTACATCGGCCCCGAGCATGTGCTCAGCGCCCTGGCCGCAAATCCTGACTCGGCCGCCGGGCACATCCTGCACTCCGCCCACTTCGCGCCGCCCACCCCGTCGCCCGAGACGGGAGAGGCCACACAGCCGCGCCCGGAACGACCGCGCCCCAGTCCCACCCCCACCCTGGACAAGTACAGCCGCGATCTCACCGGCCTGGCCCGTCAGGGCCGTATCGACCCGGTGATCGGGCGGGACGACGAGATCGAGCAGACCATCGAGGTGCTCTCCCGCCGCGGCAAGAACAACCCGGTCCTCATCGGTGACGCAGGCGTGGGCAAGACCGCGATCGTCGAGGGGCTCGCCCAGCACATCTCCGACGGGGACGTGCCCGAGATCCTCTGCGGTCGCCGGGTCGTCGCGCTGGACCTGACCGGCGTCGTCGCCGGCACCCGCTACCGCGGTGACTTCGAGGAGCGGCTGAACAACATCGTCGGCGAGATCCGCTCGCACTCCGACGAACTGATCGTCTTCATCGACGAATTGCACACCGTCGTCGGTGCCGGGGGCGGCGGCACGGAAGGCGCGTCCATGGACGCGGGCAACATCCTCAAGCCCGCCCTGGCCCGCGGTGAACTGCATGTCGTGGGCGCCACCACGCTGGAGGAGTACCGCCGTATCGAGAAGGACGCGGCGCTGGCGCGCCGCTTCCAGCCGATCCTGGTGCCCGAGCCGTCCGTCGCCGACGCCATCGAGATCCTGCGCGGGCTGCGCGACCGCTACGAGGCCCACCACCAGGTCCGGTACACCGACGAGGCACTGGTGGCGGCCGTGGAGCTGTCCGACCGCTATCTCACCGACCGCCATCTGCCCGACAAGGCGATCGACCTGATCGACCAGGCGGGCGCCCGGGTACGGCTGCGCGCCCGCACCAAGGGCACGGACGTGCGGGCCATGGAGCGCGAGGTCGAGCAGCTGACCCGGGACAAGAACCAGGCGGTGGCCGACGAGCAGTACGAGCAGGCCACCCAGCTGCGTGACCGCATCACCCGTCTCAAGGAGCAGATCGGGCAGGCATCGGGCGACAGCGAGGCCGACGAGGGGCAGCACCTGGAGGTGACCGCCGAGGCCGTCGCCGAGGTCGTCTCGCGCCTCACCGGCGTCCCGGTCAGCCGCCTCACGCAGGAGGAGAAGGAACGGCTGCTCGGGCTGGAGCAGCATCTGCACCATCGGGTCATAGGGCAGGACGAGGCAGTCAGCGCGGTCGCCGACGCGGTGCTGCGCTCGCGCGCCGGACTGTCCAGCGCCGACCGGCCGATCGGCAGCTTCCTCTTCCTCGGCCCGACCGGCGTCGGCAAGACCGAGCTGGCCCGGGCGCTCGCGGAGGCGCTCTTCGGCAGCGACGAGCGCATGGTGCGCCTGGACATGAGCGAGTACCAGGAACGGCACACCGTCAGCCGCCTGGTGGGCGCCCCGCCCGGGTACATCGGCCACGAGGAGGCGGGCCAGCTCACCGAGGTCGTACGGCGCCATCCGTACTCCCTGCTGCTGCTCGACGAGGTGGAGAAGGCGCACCCGGACGTCTTCAACATCCTGCTGCAGGTCCTCGACGACGGCCGGCTCACCGACTCCCAGGGCCGCACGGTGGACTTCACCAACACCGTCATCGTGATGACCAGCAACCTCGGCTCCGAGGCGATCACCCGCCGCGGTGCGGGCATCGGGTTCGGGCCCGGCGGTGCCGAGGCGGACGAGGAGGCGCGCCGGGAGCAGATCCTGCGTCCGCTGCGCGAGCACTTCCGGCCGGAGTTCATCAACCGCATCGACGAGATCGTGATCTTCCGGCAGCTCACGGCGGAGCAATTGCGGCGCATCACCGATCTGATGCTCGACAAGACGCGGCGTCTGCTGCAAGCCCAGGACATCGACGTCACCTTCACCGACGGGGCCGTCGACTGGCTGGCACAGCGTGGCTTCCAGCCGGAGTACGGTGCCCGGCCGCTGCGCCGCACCATCCAGCGGGACGTCGACAACCAGCTCTCCCGGTTGCTGCTGGACGGCCGGATCGAGCGGGGCGGCAGGGTCGTGGTGGGCGCCGAGGGCGGAGAGCTCGCCTTCCGGGCGGAGCCACCCGCCCCGAAGGAGCCGGCCGTCGCTCCCACGGAACGGGGTGCACAGGCCGACTCCACGGAGTCCGGCGGCGACATCAGCCCTCCCGCGGTGCAGGGCGGCGAGACGGCCCGCCCCGAGGGAAACGGGACCACGCGCCCCGAGTGATCCGCACGACGGCCGTTACGACGCCGGGTCCACGACCATCGCCGATCCGCCGCCGCGCCGCACCTTCTCGGCGGCGGCCAGCCACTTGCCGTCCGGCAGCCGCTGCACACCGGTGGCGGCGCCGATCTCCGGGTTCAGCGTGAAGGAGTGCCCGATCGCCTCCAGCTGTGCCCGCAGGTCGCTGTTGTAGAGGCCGGGTTCGAGTTCCGTCTTCGCCGCGTTGCGCTGGCTGGCGCGTGGCGCGGCGATCGCGTCCACGAGCGGCAGATGCCGGTCGAGGAACCCGGTCAGGGTCTGCAGCACGGTCGTGATGATGGTCGCGCCACCGGGCGAACCGAGCGCGACGACCGGCCTGTCCCGCTGGTCCAGCACGATCGTCGGCGAGATCGAGGAGCGGGGCCGCTTGCCCGGACCGGGCAGATTCGGGTCGTGGACGGCCGGGTTGGCGGGCGTGAAGGAGAAGTCCGTCAGCTCGTTGTTGAGGAGGAAGCCCCGCCCCGGGACGGTGATGCCACTACCGCCGGTCTGCTCGATGGTGAGCGTGTAGGAGACGACGTTGCCCCACTTGTCGGCGACCGTCAGATGCGTGGTGTTCTCGCCCTCGTACGTGGTCGGGGCCGCCGTGCCCGTGGTGCCGCAGGCCACCGGGTGGTGCGGGTCGCCGGGTGCGAGCGGGCTGGTGAGCACCGCGTCGTCCTTGATCAGGCAGGCGCGCGCATCGGCGTACTTCTGTGACAGCAGCCCGTTGGTCGGGACGTCCTCGAAGGCGGGGTCACCGACCCAGCGCCCGCGGTCGGCGAAGGCGATGCGGCTCGCCTCGATGAAGTGGTGCAGGTACTGCACCTCGCTCGCCTTGGAGAGGTCCGTCCGCTCCAGGATGTTGAGGGCTTCGCCCACGGTCGTGCCGCCGGAGGAGGAGGGCGCGATGGAGTAGACGCCGAGACCGCGGTAGGAGGTCTTCGTGGGGGCCTGAAGTTTCGCCCGGTAGGCCGCGAGGTCCCGTGCGGACAGCTTGCCCGGGCGGGCGTTCCAGCCGGATGACGGGTCGACCGGGGGCTTGTTCACGGTGGCGACCATGTCCTCGCCCAGGTCGCCGTGGTAGATCGCGCCTATGCCCTTGCGGCCCAGCTCCGCGTAGGTACGCGCGAGGTCGGGATTCTTGAAGGAGGAACCGACGGCAGGGAGCTGCCCGCCCGGCAGGAACAGCCTGGCCGTGTCCGGGAAGTACCGGAAGCGGGTCTCGTTGGACGCGGTCTGCGAGCGGAAGGTGTCGTCGACGGTGAACCCCTGGCGCGCGATCCGCTCGGCCGGCTTCAGGACCGTGCCGAGCCGCTCGGTGCCCCACTCGTCCAGCGCCTTCTGCCAGGTGGCGGGCGTGCCCGGGGTACCGACGCTCAGACCGCTGCTGACGGCGTCGGCGAAGGCGAGCGCCTTGCCGTTCTCCATGAAGAGCTGGGAGTTCGCGGTCAGCGGGGCCGTCTCGCGGCCGTCGATCGTGTGCACCGTTCTGGTCCTGGCGTCGTAGTAGACGAAGTAGCCGCCTCCGCCGATGCCCGCCGAGTACGGCTCCGTGACGCCGAGGGCCGCCGCGGTGGCGACAGCCGCGTCGACCGCGTTGCCGCCCTTTCTGAGGACCTCGATGCCTGCGGCGGAGGCGTCCGCGTCGACGCTCGCCACGGCCCCACCGTAGCCCACGGCCACGGGCACCTTCCCGGGGGTCGCCGGGCGGGCGGTCCCCGGCGGCGCCGCCGCTCCCACCGACACCACGGCGGCCGAGACCGCCAACACCGCCAGATTCCGTGCGACAGGGCGACGCATTCGCACCTCCAGTGGACGACCGTCCACGCAGCGTAACCGTATTGCCATGGTCCCGTCAGTCCCATCGAACACCGGTCCCCACGGGCCCGCTACGCGCTCATGAGCGACGCCGTGACCGATCCCGTCAACGCCGTCCACATGGCACGCGATCCGTACGGACGCCCATGCGAGTGTGCGGATGCGTGGGGACCCCGCGCCACCTGGACCGACGAGCACGGCAGGGCCTGCACGGGTGTCGCCGTGGTCGACTCCGACGACGGTGACCGAGAGGTCACCCGTATCGACTGCGGCTATCCACCGAAGGGGCGCCGGCCGGGCGACACGACCTGGCAGCCGCTGCCGGGCCGAACCGCGGTGCGCCGGGAGCAACCGACCGGCATGCGACCTCGCTGTCGGCCCGACCGCTGCAACGGCCGATCCGGCGGGCCCGCTAGCATGCGCGCCCATGAACGACGACGTGCGCAACATCATCCTTGGGGTGGTCGCGGCCGGCATCAGCGCGGCCCTCGGCTGGCTGGCCCGTACCTATCTATGGAAGCGAAAGCTCCGGCGCAAGCAAGAGTTCTTCGGGCTGCCCGACAACTCCGAGTCGCTGCTCGTGGTCAACCGCGACGCCGGCGGCCCCGAGCTGACGGTGACGCGCCACGACGTGTTCGCGCTGCTGGAGTTGTCCGCGCTCATCAAGGACTGCGGCGCCCATGCCCAGATCATCACGCACGACACGGCTCAGCAGGGCTTCGGCGAGCGTACCGAGTTCTGTGTCGGCGGCCCCGCGTCGAACCGCCGGATGGCGGCGCATCTGCACTCTTTGCTGCCAGGCATCCAGGTGAACACCGACCCCGAACCGGGCCCGGAGCGAGGGGCGTTCAGGATAGGCGGCGAGCGCTACGCGCTGCAGGCCGGCAAAGCCGAGTTCGTTGTTCTCGCGCGGCTCACCGCGGACCAGGGGCGTGGCGCACGTCCCGTCTTCCTGTTCTGCGGCCAGCGCGCGATCACCAACCAGGCGGCGACACGCTATCTTGCGCGCCATCACGAGCGCCTGGCGCGCAAGTACGGCGCGGGCTCCTTCGCCCTGTTGCTGAAGGTCGTCAACTCGCAGGCGTACGGGCCGGATGTGGTCGAACTGGTGGCAGACATCACCCGGGCCGCCCAGGCTCCCGCTCCGGTGCCGGCCCAGCGCAAATCCCACCGCGCCTCGTAGGTCCGCCCGGGCTTCAACAATCGTTACTCGCACGTAACTTACCGACGGGTTACCTCTGGTAAGGGCCTGAGGTTACCGTCGGGTCACTTTGCACTGACACGAGTGAGGAGTGACCCATGACGCAAGGGGGCGGGAAGCGCCGTCGGGCAGGGCGGCGGTGGGAGACGGGCGGGACTTCCCGCAAGGCCCTGCGTACGACCACCGTGGGTGCCGTCTCGGCGACGCTGATCGCCGGCAGCGCCCTCGGGCTCGCTCCCACCGCGCAGGCCGACGCCGGCGTCCGCTTCGTCGACATCACCGGCGACGGCGGCACGGTCCTCAAGGGGAACGTCGTCACTCCCGCGGGCGCCGACGGCACACGGCGCTATCCACTCGTCGTGCTGCCCACGAGCTGGGGCCTGCCGCAGGTCGAATATCTGGCCCAGGCCCGGCAACTCGCCGATTCCGGCTATGTCGTGGTCACCTACAACGTGCGCGGTTTCTGGCAGTCCGGCGGCCGGATCGAGGTGGCGGGCCCGTCCGACATAGCCGACGCCTCCAAGGTCATCGACTGGGCGATCGCCAACACCCCGGCCGACGCGGGACACATCGGCATGGCGGGCGTCTCCTACGGCGCAGGCATCAGTCTGCTCGCGGCGGCCCACGACAAGCGCATCAAGGCGGTCGCCTCCCTCAGCGGCTGGTCGGATCTGATCGGCTCGATCTACTCCGGCCGCACCCAGCACCTCCAGGCGGCCGCCCTGCTGGACGGCGCGGCGACACTCACCGGCCGCGAGAGCCCTGAAGTGAGGCGGGTGTTCAACGACTTCTACGCCTCCGATCTCTCCAGGGAACAGGAGATCATCGCGTGGGGCAAGAAGCGCTCACCGGCGACGTACGTCGACCGGATCAATCGCAACGGCGCGGCCGTCATGCTCGCCAACGCCTGGGGTGACACGATCTTCCCGGTCAACGGGTACGCCGACTTCTACGAGAAGCTGACGGGCCCGAAGAGACTGGAACTGCGTCCGGGCGACCACGCCACAGCCGAACTGACCGGCCTGTTCGGGCTGCCCAACGACGTGTGGACCGACACCCGGCGATGGCTCAATCACTACCTCAAGGGTGTGGACAACGGCATCGACCGGGAGCAGCCGGTACAGCTCGAGTCCCGCTCCACAGGAGGCTACGAGGGCTACCCGGACTGGAAGTCGGTGGCCGCGACCAGCAGGAAGATCGACCTCGGCGGTACGAGCAGGATCCATGCGAACGTCGACTCCGGCGCGGACGGCGGGGCCGTCTTCCTCTCCAGCATCCTCGACCAGGTGGCCCAGGTACCCCCGGTGGCCTGGATCCCGCTTCTCCCGCGCCGCTGGGCCGCCGTGTGGCAGTCGGAGAAGTACACGACCGCCCAACGCATCCGTGGCACCGTGACGTTGCACACCACGGTCACCGGCACCAAGGAGAGCGGCACCCTCGTCGCGTACCTCTACGACGTGGGCCCGCTCGGCCTCGGCAAGCTGGTCAGCAACGCGCCGTACACCTGGTACGGGCAGACGCCCGGCAAGCCGTTCGGCGTGGACCTGGATCTGTTCTCCACGGCGTACGACGTCCCGGCCGGACACCGGCTCGCCCTGGTCGTCGACACGGTCGACCCGCTCTACATCGAGCACAACCCGTCCGGCGCACAGCTGACCTTCTCCTCGCCGGCGGACGATCCCTCCTATGTGTCCGTTCCGCTGCGCGAGCAGTGATCTCCGGCTGCCGCCGACCGGGCCTGGCCCTGTGGCTGCTGCTCTCCCCCCTACGGTCCCGGGGCCGTGGGAGGAACCCCACCCGGCAGCAGCGTCCCCGCCCCGGCCGTCGCGACGTCCACAGCCTCGGTCTTGGGACTGCGCCGCTCCCACCGGGACACCCACTGCGCGACCCAGGAGAGCAGCATGCACATCCCGATGTAGATCGGTGAGATCACCATCACCACGGGGATGAACGGCAAATCGTAGTCGAGGTTCGACGCGATGAGCTTCCCGGCGTGGAGGAATTCCTCATAGGTGATCAGGAACCCCAGGGAGGTGTCCTTCAGCGCCACCACCAACTGGCTGATGATGGCGGGCAGCATGGCTCGTACGGCCTGCGGCACGAGGACGTACGACATGACCTGCGTCTTGCGCATGCCCAGCGCGTACGCGGCCTCCTTCTGCCCGCGGTCCACGGAGTTGATCCCCGAGCGGAAGACCTCCGCGAGCACCGAGCCGTTGTAGAGCGTCAGCCCCGCGACCAGTGCGGGCAGGGGCTGCACCTTCAGCGCCACGAAGATGAAGAAGATCATCACGAGCAACGGCATGGCGCGGAAGAACTCGACGACCAGCATGGACAGCCACCGCACCGGGGCGTGTTCGGAGAGCCGTCCGGTGGACAGGATCCCGCCCAGGGCCAGCGAGAGCACGGCCGCGATCGCGAACGCTTTGAGCGTGTTTCCGAGCCCGCGCAGCAGAAGTTCCTGAATCCCCTTGTATTCGAAGGGCATCCACTTCGTGTACGTGAACTGCCCGGTGTCGAAGAGGAGATACCCGACCCAGCCGGCCAGCGCGAGGAGGACGATGCCGGCGACGGCACCGAAGACGCGGTGCCGCCGCCGGGCTCTGGGTCCCGGAATGTCGTACAGGGCCGTGGCCGCGGCGGCCTTCACGGTCATCGGGCGAATCCCCAACGGCGTTCCAGGACGTTGAAGACCGCGCTGATGGCGCCGGTGACGACGAGATAGCCGACGGCGATCCAGAGGAACGTCCAGACGATGTTGTAACCCAGCTCGCTCAGGGTCCGGTAGGTGCCGAGCAGCTCTGTCACGCTGAACGCCCCGGCGATCGCCGAGTTCTTGGCGAGCGCGATCAGGATGGAGCCGATCGGCGGGATCACCGTGCGGAATGCCTGCGGCAGTACGACGTGCGACAGCGTCTGCCCGAAGGACATGCCGAGACTGCGGGCCGCCTCGCCCTGGCCCGTGGGCACGGTGTTGATGCCCGAGCGCAGTGCCTCGCAGACGAACGCCGAGGTGTAGCAGCCGAGTGCCAGGACGGCGAACACCATGAAGGGCAGTACGAGCCCGAAGCGCGGCAGCCCGAGCAGCACCGCGAAGAACAGCAGGGTGAGCGGCGTGTTGCGCAGGACCGTCACCCACGCGGTGCCGAACACCCTGAGGGGGCGCACGGGAGCGACCCGGAAGGAGGCCATCACGAAGCCGAGTGCGAGGGCCAAAAGGGAGGAATAGACGGTGAGTTCGACTGTGCCCAGGAAGCCCTGGGCGAAGACGGAGAAGTTGTCGGTCAGTACGTTCACGCGTGCCTCGCTCAGGTCGCCGGGTAGCGGTCGACGGCGGGCGGGGTGGGCGCGGGCACCCCGGACAGGCCGAGCGTCGCCTCGAACGCCTTCTTCCAGTCGCCGTCCTTCATGCGGACCTCCAGTGCGTCGTCGAGTGCGAATCTGAGGGCGTTGTCGCTGCGCGGAACGCCGATGCCGTAGGGCTCTTCGGAGAAGGGCCTGCCGACGACCCTGAGCTCGTCCGGGGCCTTCGCCGCGAAGCCGATGAGGATGGCGTCGTCCGTGGTGACGGCGTCGACCTGGTAAGTGAGCAGGTTGTCGACGCAGACGGAGTAGGTGTCGTACGCGACCAGGACCGCCTTCGGGTAGTCCTTCTTCATCCGCTGGTACGGAGTCGAACCGGCGACCGAGCACACGCGCTTGCCGTCGAGATCCTCGGGGCCGTCGATGCCCTGCTCGTCCTTGCGGACCAGCAGGTCCTGGCCGGCCATGAAGTACGGGCCCACGAACCCGACGAGCCTCTTGCGCAGGGCGTTGATGGTGTAGGTGCCGACGTAGTAGTCGATCTGCCCGTTCTGCAGGGCGGTTTCGCGGTTGGCGGAGGCGATGGTCCTGAACCGGATCGTCTCCGGCGCCAGGCCGAGCGAGGCCGACATCATCCGCGCGATCTCGATGTCGAAGCCCGAGAAGGTGCCGCTGGCGGGGTCCCTCTCACCGAGGTAGGGCTGGTCCTCCTTGGCGCCGACGACGAAGTAGCCGCGCTTCTTCGCCCGCTTCCAGGTGGGCGAGTCGGGGAGCCGAAACCCCTGGGCCACTCGGTAGTGCGGGAGCTTGTCGGTGGCCGGCCCCTTGGTGGGCGGGCTGCCCTCCTTGCCGCAGGCGGCGGCCGTCAGCGCCACCAGCAGCGCCAGCGTGGCCCACACATGTCGGGTACGGATCACGGTCGCACTCCCCCGCTCAGTGCTTGAGGATCTTGGACAGGAAGTCCTTGGCACGGTCGCTGCGCGGAGCGGTGAAGAACTCCTCGGGGGTGCGGTCCTCGACCAGGCGGCCGTCCGCCATGAAGACGACGCGATCGGCGGAAGCCCGCGCGAAACCCATCTCATGGGTGACCACGACCATGGTCATGCCGTCGAGGGCGAGCCGGCGCATGACCTCCAGGACCTCATTGATCATTTCGGGGTCGAGCGCCGAGGTCGGCTCGTCGAACAGGAGCGCCCTGGGCTCCATGGCGAGGGCGCGGGCGATGGCGACCCGCTGCTGCTGGCCGCCGGAGAGCTGCGCCGGGTACGTGGACGCGTGCGAGGCGAGGCCGACGCGGTCGAGGAGTTCCAGGGAGCGCCTGTCGGCCTCGTCCCTTGTGCGCCGGCGGACCTTGACCGGGGCGAGCGAGACATTCTGCAGGACGGTCTTGTGGGCGAAGAGGTTGAATGACTGGAACACCATGCCCACGTCGGCACGGAGGCGGGCGAGGGCCCTGCCCTCCTCGGGAAGGGGTCGGCCGTCGAGTCGGATGGCGCCGGACTGGATGGTCTCGAGCCGGTTGATCGTTCTGCAGAGCGTGGACTTGCCGGACCCCGACGGCCCGACGACCACGACGACCTCCCCGTTGGCGACCGTGAGATCGATGTTCTGCAGGACATGCAGGTCGCCGTACCACTTGTTCACGCCGTCAAGTTCGATCAGCGGATCGACCGCCATGCCCTGCCCGCCCTACTCGCTCAGCCGTGTCGCAGGTCCCGCAAGCTATCCAGACGGGGAGGCGCTCGACACCCGACACGCACCTTTCGGGCATTAGCCGTATTTACTGCATGCCGATCGAGGTGCCGCTAGACCTCTGCCACTTCGGCGTACACATGCGAGAGTTCCGGAGCGCCCGTGGAGGCCCAGGTGTGGCCGTCGGCCACCACGTCGAGCTCACGGCCGGAGGACAGCCGCACCACGGGGTGGCCGTTCGGCCAGATCTCCCAAGCGGCGCCGGGGACCGTGCGCACGATGACCGTGCCCAGGTACAGGCCCGCGTCGTTCCCGAGCCAGGGCAGGATCTCCTCGTCGTCACGCCAGCGTGGGACGACCTGGTCAAGCGCCTCCAACGACGCCGCGGAGTCGTCGAGTTCGACGCCGGCATCCTCCGCCTGGGAGCGCAGCAACTCGCACTCGGAGAGGAGTTGGGCGACCGCGCTCGCATCGGTGCCGCCCTCAAAGAACACCGCGACACCACGGGCGCGGCCGCGCTTCTTGCGCCAGTTGCCCAGGAAGGGGATGTTCATGCATCCAGCGTGTCACCGGCACGACGGGGCGCACCATAGTGACACCGGGCAAACTCCTCAGACCTCCAGGTCCACCACCACCGGCGCGTGGTCCGACGCGCCCTTGCCCTTGCGCTCCTCACGGTCCACGTAGGCGTCCTTGACCGCCGCCGCGAACGGCTTGTTGCCGTAGACCAGATCGATGCGCATCCCCCGGTTCTTGGGGAAGCCGAGCTGGCGGTAGTCCCAGTAGGTGAACGGGCGATCATACTTCAGCGGGCGCGGGACGACGTCCGCGAGACCCGTCTCCCGCAGCCCGGCCAGGGCGGCGCGCTCGGCCGGGGTGACATGGGTGGCGCCCTCGAAGGCCGCCACGTCGTAGACATCGTCGTCCGTCGGGGCCACGTTGTAGTCGCCCATCACCGCGAACGGACGGCTGCCCGCGGCGTCGCCCGCCACGGCCGCCTTCAGCGCCTCGAACCACTGGATCTTGTACGCGTAGTGGGGGTGGTCCACCTCACGGCCGTTCGGCACGTACACCGACCAGACGCGGACCGGGCCGCAGGTCGCGGACAGGGCGCGGGGCTCCTCGACGCCCTCGTAGCCCGGGTCGCCGGGCAGCCCCTTGACCACGTCCTCGATGCCGACGCGGGAGATCACCGCGACGCCGTTCCACCGGCCGGTGGCGTGGACAGCCGCCTCGTACCCCAGGTCGCGCAGCTGCTCGTACGGGAACTGCTGCTCGGCGACCTTGGCTTCCTGGAGACACAGCACGTCCGTGCCGCTGCTCTCCAGCCAGGCCAGGAGCCTCGGGAGGCGGGCGGTGATCGAGTTCACGTTCCAGGTGGCGATGCGCATGCCTCACAACCTACCTGGCGGGTACGACAACGCGTCCCCGCGGAACCCGCTCCGGCCCGGCCGCCCGGCTCCCGTGGTGCTCAGAGCTCCGCCGACGCCCCGGGCGTCAGCCTCAGGTGCTCGGCGCCACCCAGCGCACCGATCTGGTTGTCGTAGATCGGACGGGCCAGGTCCGTCAGGAGGGCGTCGTGGATGTCGTAGGCGCGCTGCGGCCCCACCTCACGGACATAGTCGATGACCTCGGCGATCTTGTTCCAGGGGGCCATCACGGGGAGCATCAGCGTCTCCACCGGATGGTCGGGGACGGTGAGCGCGTCGCCGGGGTGGAAGACCTTGCCGCCGTCGATCAGGTACCCGACGTTCGTGATGCGCGGGATGTCCGGGTGGATCACCGCGTGCAGCTCCCCGTGCACCTGGACGTCGAAGCCCGCGGCGCTGAAGGTGTCGCCATGGCCGACGGTGTGCACACGGCCCGGGAACGCCGCGGAGATCTGCTCCGCGACGGATGCGAGGGTCCAGATCTCGGCGCCCGGGTGGGCTTCCATCCCGGCCCTCAGCCGGTCCTCGCTGAAGTGGTCCATGTGCTCGTGGGTCACGAGGATGGCGTCGGCACCGACCGCCACGTCCTCCTCGCTGAAGGTACCGGGGTCGATGACGAGCGTGCGCCCGTCCTTCTCGAGCCGGATGCAGGCGTGCGACTTCTTCGTGAGCTTCATGATTCCATCCTGCCCGGGCCCAAACGGTCGGGTCCCGCTCAGCGTGGTGCTCCCACCACCCGGCAGACGATCACTGCTGAGGGGTCGTCTCCTCCCGGATGACCCGCTGCGCCACCTTGAACGCGCTGTTCGCGGCCGGTACGCCGCAGTAGACCGCCGCCTGCAGCAGCACTTCCTTGATCTCTCCCGGGGTGAGTCCGTTGCGCAGGGCCGCCCGGGTGTGAAGAGCGAGTTCCTCTAGATGGCCGCCCGCGACGAGCGCGGTGAGCGTGACACAACTGCGCGAGCGCCGGTCCAGACCCGGCCGGTCCCAGATCTCGCCCCACGCGTACCGGGTGATGAACTCCTGGAAGTCTCCGGAGAAGTCGTCCGCCGAGGCGAGTGCCCGGTCCACGTGCGCGTCACCGAGCACCTCGCGGCGGATCTTGATCCCTGTGTCGTACAGGTCCGACCTGCCCGCCGGCTCCAGCGGGCGGACGGCCGGGGCAATCTCGGCCACGGGCGCCATCCGCGTGGGTGCGGGCAGCACCGGTTTCACGGGGGGCGCCGCGATGGCCGCCATCTGGCCGGTCGCCACGTCGTACCCGGGGTGCCACGCGGTCGAGAAGTGGTGGGCCAGCAGATCCCTGACCGCCGCGGGCTGCTCGACGGGCACCAGATGGGAGGCGCCGGGGACGACCGCGAGCCGGGCGTCCGGTATCCCGGCGACGAGGGTGCGCGCCTCGGCCGGCCCGGTCACCCGGTCCTCCGAGCCGACCAGGACCAGGGTCGGTACTCCGATACGCCCCAGTTCCGCCTGTACGTCGAAGGCGGCGAGCGCTTCGCAGGCCGCGATGTAGCAGCCGGGGTCGGTGGTGCGCACCATCTGCACGGCCCATTCGGTGATCGCGGGCTGGGCGGCAGCGAACCCTCCCGTGAACCAGTGTTCGGGGGCGGTCCGGGCGATCGGGTCGAGGCCGTTCGTCCGGACGATCACGCCACGCTGACGGAACTCGTCGGCCGTGCCGAAGCGGGGCGAGGAGGCGATCAGGACGAGCGAGGCGAGGCGCTCGGGGTGGCGCAGCGCGAGCTCCGCTCCGATGGCACCGCCGAGCGCACAGCCCGCGTAGCCGAAGCGCTGCACACCGAGCGCGTCGAGGGTGGCGAGGAGCCGGCGGGTGAGATCGGCGACGGAACCCGCCGGGTAGGCGGGCGCACCGCCGTGCCCGGGCAGGTCGAACCGGAAGACCCGCCACTGCTCGGCGAGCTCCGGGACCTGCCGGTCCCACATGTGCCATGTGGTACCCAGGGAGGGACCCAGGATCAGGACGGGAGCCTCTTCTGGCCCGTCAAAGCGGTATTGCAGGGTGTTCGACGGTGTCTCACTCACGCCTCAGACCCTCTCACGTCTCACAAAATCTCACAGAGCCCGGGGAACCCGGCGGCTCTTGCCCCTCTCGGCGCGGCACTGCCGGAACCCTCGGGGATCCAGATACGAGTTCTCCAGCGTGTACGCGTGGCCGTGGGGACGGTGCGTCCTCCTGGCTCGCGCGCTCTCCCAGTCCCTGCGCCGCAGCACTTCCTTCTGCGGCACGGCTTCCAGGTGGCCCGGGTTGCAGCAAAGCGTAAATTGCCGCCCCCAAGGATCGGCACGACGCACCTGGAAGCCCTCCGGAATCTCACCGACCAACAACCTGAACACCACACGGTGGACAAGCTGTGTCTTTCCCTCGTAGGAGCCCTGGCCGTAGCCT
>NZ_JAYWVC010000085.1:0-32698 GCF_036281785.1 Streptomyces chiangmaiensis
GAGGCCCCTGGGTGCAAGCGATGCGGTCGAACATGGTGCGTTTGCGTCTCATCGGCTCCTTCCGGATCGAAGGCCACCCCCTGGAGCCCATCCCGGCAGGCAAGGCCGAACGTCTCCTCACGGTGCTTGCCGCACACCCCGGCCACTTTCGGCCACTGTCCGTGATCGTCGAGGCACTGTGGGCCGACGGGCCACCGGACAAGGCGGATCGCAACATCGCGGCCCTGATCAGCCGCTTGCGCCGTTCCCTCGGCCGGCAGCGCATCGAAGGCGGGCCCGGGGGCTATCGGCTGATCACCGACGAGAGCCTCACCGTCGACCTGGCCGAAGCGGAACGCTACGTGCGCACGGCGGAGCGTGAGCAAGCGCGTGGTGTGTGCGCGGTGGCGGCAACGGCCGCTGCGAGTGCCGCAGGCCTGCTGGCAGCGGATACACCGTTGGCGAACGAGCCGGACGCACCCTGGGTCCACGAGGTGCGTCAGGTCGTCGACGGTCTTCTGCGACGTGCACGCGCGTGCAGTTGGACCGCCGCGCTTGAAATGGGCGAGGTCAGGACAGCTGTCGAGGCCGCATCTGCCGCGTTGACCAGTGACCCGTTCGACGAGGAGGCCTGCCGGGCCGTCATGCGCGCCTATCGGCTCGGGGGCGAATCCGGTGCCGCGCTGGCCGCATACGAGCGTCTGCGGTCGTCTCTCGCCGAGGACCTCGGCGCCGATCCGGCCCCCGTCACCCAGGCGCTGTACCTGTCGGTCCTCCGCGGTGAGCCCCCGTCCACTCCCAGCCGCGCCATCGCGGGCCGCCCACGGGCTGCGACGTCCTCGCTCGTCGGGCGGGACACAGAACTGCAGAGCCTTCTCGACCGATGGTCGCAGGCCGTCCTCGGTCACGGTCAGGTCGTTCTGCTGGTGGGCGAGTCCGGGGTGGGAAAGACCTCTCTGACCTCGGCACTCGCCAGGCAGGTGAGTGCCAGTGGGGCCCTGGTCGTGACAACGGGGTGCTTCGAAGCCGAACGTTCGCTGTTTCTCCAGCCGTTCGTCGAGGCACTCCGCAGTGTCATCGCATGGCAGACCCCGCAGGCCGCGCGGGAGCTGTTCCGCGGGTGGAACGGCCCCTTGTCCGAGCTGGTGCCGGAGGTCGCCCGGCTCATCGGACCGGTGAACTACGAGCGCTATGAACGGGGTACGCCCGAGACGGAACACCGCAGGACCCTGGAGGCCCTCGCGGCGGTCCTCGGGCGGCTCACCGAGTCGCACCCCGTTCTGCTGATCATCGAGGAGCTGCAGCACGCCGGACAGTCGACCATCGAGGCCCTGCACTTCCTCACCACGCGGGTGACGGGGTGCCGGCTGCTCATCCTCGGGACGCTGGAAGCGGCCGAGGCCGCGCACATCACGGATTCGCTCGAAGGGTCCGTGACGCGCATCGGCATCGGGCCACTCTCCCGTGCCGCCGTGCGCACCCTCGCCATGGAGGCCGGACTGCCCGTCGACGCGGACTGGTTGTACGAGTGGACCGGCGGGTCTCCGTATTACGTCACAGAACTCCTCCGACCCGGCCACGAGCTTTCCGCGGCGGGTCACAGCCCGCCCGAGCACATGTCCACGTCCCTCCGCGATGCCGTCGCCCGCCGAATCAGCCACGCGGGGAGGGACGTCGGGCTCCTGCTCCAACTGGGGGCCATCCTCGGAGTCGCGTTCTCCCTCGACGATGTGGCTGCCCTGGGGGACCTGGGCGTCGAGGAGTGCATCCGCCGGGCCGAGAAGGCACAACGCGCCGGCCTGCTCGAGCCCAGTGGCGAGACCTTCCGCTTCTCCGGCCACATCATCCGCAAAGTGGCCTACGACTCTGCGTCCGAGCCCGTGCGCATCAGCCGGCACCGGCGCGCGGCACGGCTTTTCGCCGCCCAACCAGAGGCGGCGGCACACCAGTTGGTGGCTGCGGGTGACTGGGCACCGGCGGTTGAAGCGTGGTTGCGGGCCGCGGACGCCGCCCACCTGGCGTTCTCCAACCTTGAAGCCGAGCGGCTGCTCACGGAAGCGCTCGCGTCCGCAACCCGATCGGGAGACCGCAGGCTGCTCGCGTCGGTCCGGCTCCGCCGCGGCCAGGTCCGAGCCGACCTGGGACGGTACGACGCCGCGCGGGAGGACCTCTCGACCACCATCGGGCTGGCCACAGAACTCGGCGACGAGGGGGTGGAAGCCCGCTCCCTCGAGCAACTCGGCTGGACCGCCCTGTATGCCCGCGACGCCCTCGCCGCCGTCGACCTGGCGTCCCGCGCCAGCCACCTCGCGGAGTCGGCCGCGGCCGCTCCCGGAGCGCTGCCCAGTTCGTTGCTCCTGCTCGGCCGGGTCCGTCACTGGGACGGCGACTACACAGGGGCTGCCGAAGCCTACGAGCAGGTGCTGTCGGCCCAGACCGACGAGGCGACCAACGCCATGGCCCTCGCCCAGAAAGGGGCCCTGCTCCAACACCTCGACCACTTCGGTGATGCCCGTCGGGTCCTGGAGCGTGCGGTGGTCCTCTGCCAGAACACCGGACTGCTGCGCCCGTTGCTGCAGAGCTTGTTCTTCACCGCGCTCGCACGCGGTGACGCGGGTGACTTCACGGGAGGACTGCGTGCCCTCGAGCGGGCGCGCCGTCTGATCGACGAGGCCGGAGTGACGTACTACCGCGCCGGCATCGACACCACGATGTCGTGGCTGTGGCGGGAGCTCGGAGAGGTGGGCCGTGCCAGGGAGCTCGCCGAGCGGGCCATCGAGTCCACTCGCCGGGGCGACGCGCTCGAGCTCGAGCAGGAAATGCACGCGCGGCTGGCACTGGCCGACTGCGATCTCCTGTTGGGGAGAGAGGACGAGGCCGCCGCGGAGGTGGCGGCCGCTGTCCCCCTGCTCCGGGGAAACATGCCGTTCCGGCCACGCGCCGAACTGCGCCTCCTGGAGATGCAGGCCCGTTGGGACGAGACCGCCGCTGAGGCTCTGCTGCAGACGGCACGCACTGCCTCGTCCACGAAGTACGAGGCCCTTGCGCTGTGGCACCTCGAGCGACGCGAGGAAGCGGCGCGCACGGCGCTGCTGACCGGCTCGGACCTGGTGGTGGCGAGTGTGGGGAACCCGCACGACGCCCAGGAGGCGGTGGAACGGATCACGCGGGGCCTGCCGGCCGAGCTACGGAAGTCGTTCGTCGCTCGTGGTCGGCTCCCCTCGCTCGTCCGATCCCGCTGACCGAGGCGCAGCCAGCCCGCGCCTCGGTCGGCGGGCGAGGAGCGCAGCCCGCCGCGCCGGCCCGGGTTCCGGTGCAGGCTCACTCGTGGGTGTGCGCACCCTGTGCCGCGAGTTCGACAAGACGCAGCGCGCAGGCCGCCTCCACCACCGTTCGCGCATCGATGAAGTCGTCCGACTGCTCCGCCGAACCCGCGGACAGCGACTCCACGGGCTTGTTGTCGACGTCCAACAGGTCCTCCACGCTGTGGCAGTTGACCCGCAGCTCGGCCAGCACCCTCCCGACGCGCTGCAGGGCCCGTTGATACGCCTCGGTGTCGGACAGGGCCAGCGGGTACAGCCGCTCCTCGGCAAGTCGCCAGCGAGCCCGTGTCATTCGCATGTGCTGCGCTGTCATTGCTGGTTCTTTGCTGTGCATGGTTCCTCCTCGGGACCCTTGCGTACCCACCGCCACCGCCATGGGAAAGGGCCCGACGTGCGCTGCCCGGGGGCCAACCGATACGAAGACGTCAAGACGTCACAACGTCAGTGACTGTGCTCGTGGTCGTGCTCGTGGTCGTGCTCGTGCTCGTGGTCGTATCCGGCCGGCCGGTTGGCCAGCGTTTCCACGCGGTCGATCACTTCATCCGCGGACAGCACTCCGCTGCCGATGACGACGTCCTCCAGCGCCTGCAGCCAGCAGCGGTAGTAACTCCACTGCGCGCCGGCCGGATCGGCTTCCCACTCGTTGATGCGCGCGATGAGTCGCCGGCGGAAGTCCTCCCATGCAAAGGCACGCTGATCGTGCAGGGTCACGGCCAGCCCGAACGCACGGCTCTCCCAGGGCTCGGTGAACAGCAACTCGCCGTTCTGCCGGGGAAGTGCGGTCTTTCCTTCGGTCTCCAGCAAACTCTGCTGTACGGAATTCGAGGTCGGGCAGGTCATTGCACATCGCCTTCCGGGCTCGCGGACACCTTGGCCACACCGACCATCGAGTCCCGGCTCACCAGGGCGACCAGCTCGTCCTCCGACAGGTTCCCCGTACCGGCCGGACGCTCCGGCAGCACCATGTAGCGCACCTCCGAGCTGCTGTCCCAGATCTTGATCTCGACGTCGTCGTCAAGGTCGAGTCCCATTTCGGCCAGCACCGTACGCGGCTCCCGCACCACGCGCGCACGGTAGGCGGGGTCCTTGTACCAGCTGGGCGGCAGTCCGAGCACCGGCCAGGGGTAGCAGGAACACAGCGTGCACACCACGACGTTGTGCACGGACGCGGTGTTCTCGACCACGACGATGTGTTCGCCCTGCGGCCCGCCGAAGCCCAACTCCTTGATGGCAGAGGTTCCCTCGGCGAGAAGGCGCTCACGGTACTCTGGATCGGTCCAGGCCCGGGCCACCACCTTCGCGCCGTTGAGAGGGCCGACGTCACTCTCGTAGGTCTGGATGAACTTCTCCATCACCGCCGGGTCCACCAGACCGCGCTCGACCAGCAGTTGCTCGAGTGCTTCGGTGCGCACGGCAATCGGTGCGCGGCCCGCGATCAGGTCCTCGCTCACGCCACAGCCTCCAGGTAACTCTCGTACAGGTCCGCGGTCAGTTCGAACTTCTCCGCTTCCGCGCCCCACAGTTCCTGCGAATCGAAGGTCACCGCGTACACGTGCTGGGCGTTTTCACCGAGGAAGTGGGCGTGCGTGTCCGGCAGCAGGGCCGCGGGACGGATCGACTGGATCAGGCAGGGACGCCGCCGCAGATAGCGGGCCAGCTTGGTGTGGCCGGCGGTGTGGAGGTCCCTGGTCATCACCCGTTCCCCGACCGAGAACTTCGGTGGATCGTCGATCGAGCGCAGCGACCCCGGTCCGGTCGGCTGGTAGTCGGGCTTGGTGGGTTCGGGGACCGGAGGTTCCTCGATCTCCTCGCCGGCGTTCGCCCTGATCCGCGCGTCCACCGCGTCCTTGGCGATGATGTTGCTGTCGGTGAGCAGGAGCTCTGCCGCGTGCAGCCACCGTCCGTAGTAGCCGTCGGCGAGGTAGTCGATCGGCTGCAGCCTCTCCAGCGCGTGCCGGAAGGCGTCGAGGTTCCTGCCCGACAGCCGCATGGACAGCAGGGACAGCGCGAAGGCCCTGCCTTCCCAGCGTTCCGTGAACACCGGTTCGGGAAGCGGGGGCGCCAGATCTCCCCACCCGTGCATGCCCCCCATGTCATGTATCCCGTCCAACGTGCGCCACCTTTCCACCATCCCGTATGAAGCCGGGAGTCACCGTTCGCAACCGCCGTGGCGTGGGGCCGCCGACCGCCGCGGCGCGTCTGCGGGGGCGTGCCGCCCCCTCGGATGTGATCCCGACCGGATCGAACGGGGGTGGGACACCGGACCGGGTGCTGCCGGCGCCCCACCCCGAGGCCGAGCGACGAAGCTCAGACCGTCCAGGTGTTCATCTGGAAGGCCTTCTCCCGCCATGCCGTGAGCGCCGTGTCGAGCACGTCCAGCGGGTGGAACGGTGTCACGCCGGGGATCAGGTCGTCCTCGCGGAAACCGTACAGCGCGCCCAGAGCGAAGCGGCAGGCGTAGATCTTGCCGCCCTCCTTGAGGATCGTCTTCAGCTGGTTGCTGATCGCCATGTGGCCGGGGAAAGCCTCCTGGCCCACCGCCGGGTAGCCGCGGGTGCCGGAGGCGAGGAGCACGCCGGGGCCGTACAGGATGACCGAGACGTCGAAGCCCTTGCGCAGCAGGCGGGTCGTGGTGAGCAGGTTCACCAGTCCGACCGAACCCTCGTAGGGCACCGTGTGGATGAAGATGTACGCCTTCTCACCCGGATTCGCCTGAATGTCGTCGAAGAGCTTCTCGTCCGAGTTGTACAGCGTCTCCCCTTCGTTGGGGAGCTCGGTGGTGATGGACTTCGGCATGCGCTTTCCTCCTTGCGGGTTGTGAGTGATGTGCTGCATCTCCTGCTCTGCGGGCCGCCGTCACACCGCCGGGCCGGCCGGCCGCCTGGCGGCCGGCCACTGCTTGCGGTGGCTTCCCGGCATGAGCTTGAGGACCCAGGCGCGGAAGACCCAGGGAAGGAGCCGATAGATGGGTGCGAAGACGCGCAGCCAGAAGAAGTCCTTGAGTCCCTCCGGCGGCCTAGGCCGGCGTGCACCGTACTGCTCTGCGACCTGTTGCTGCGCGGCGACGAGGAGGTAGTGCTCGGAGTTGGTGCGCAGCCACCTGGCGAAAGCCATGTCAGCCCTTTCCTGCGGCGTTCACGCCGTTCTGAGCCGCGACGACGATGGGTTCGTTCAGTGCGCCGATCGCCGGCGAGTACACGTTCTCCATGACCGCGAGGTCGTTGAGGGTGAGCCCGAACTTGATGGCGGTGGCCAGGAAGTCGGCGCGCTCCTTGATGCCCTCGCCACCGACCATCTGGGCTCCGATGAGGCGGAGCGATCCCGGCTCGGCCAGCAGCTTGACCCGGACCTTCTTGACACCCGGGTAGTAGCGGGCCCGGGAGATGCCGTCCGCGGCACCGAGCACGTACGGAATGCCGAGCGCCTTCGCGGTCGTCTCGCCGAAGGACGCCCCACCGATGATCCACTTGCCGGCCGGCGTTCCCCAGGGGATGTACACCGGCTGGTAGGTCTTGGAACCGCCGCCGGCGTTGAATCCGGCGACCTTTCCCTGTGCGTAGGCGTGGCTTCCGGTCAGGCCCTGCAGTCCGACGCCGGTCACCCCGTGCGGCAGCTCCGCGCAGTCGCCCGCGGCGAAGACATCCCGGGCAGATGTCGCCATCCGCTCGTCGACGATCAGTCCACCGGTCGGCCCGGTCTTGAGACCGGCCTGCGCGGCCAGCCTGTTCTCCGGCTCCTTGTGGGTCGCGACGACGGCGAAGTCCGCGGGCAGCTCTCCCTGCGAGGTGAGTACGCCGCGCACGCGCCCGGAACCGAGGAACGCCTCGAGGGTCGTGTTGAAGTGCAGCCTGACCCCGAGTTCGCGCCAGGACTCCTCGACGGGGGCCATGATGTCCGGGTCCGCCATCTCGGCCAGCGGCCAGGGGTGGGGGTCGATCAGATGGGTCTCGATTCCGCGGTGCGCCAGCGCGGTGACCATCTCCAGGCCGAGCGGCGTGGCGTTCACCACGACGGCCACCTTCGCCCGGTCGATGACCTTGTCCCACTCCATCGCCTGACGGATGTTCTTCACGTAGTAGAGACCGTCGAGGTCACTGCCCGGCACCCCGGGATCGGCGTAGTGGAAGCCTGTCGCGATCACCAGCCGGTCCCACGAGACCTCGCCCTCACCCGCCACCTGGATGGTCTTCCTGCGGACGTCGATCGCGGTGACTTCCGTCTGGTAGTGCACGTCGATGCCCGCACGGACGTAGGCCTCCTTCTCCGCCAGGAACAGCGCTTCGAAGGTTTCGATCTCCTTGCCGTGCACATACGGGATGCCGCACGGACTGTAGGCGACGTCCTCGAACTGCGTGTACACCACTACGTCGTTGGCGGGGTCGGCCGCCTTGACTCCTCCGGCGGCGCCCAGCCCCGCCGCTCCTCCACCCACCACTACGGTCTTGTGCGGCACCAGCACTCCTCTTTGCCACTCGGGAGGACGCCCTCCGGAGGGCGTGCACTATAGATGACGGGAGTTGACTATACTAAAATCCCGTTGTCAAGAAGCCGAGCGCGACCGAGTTCCCGTGCCGTTCGCGTTCGCGAGGTGACGCCCCACGCCCCGCATGACGTTGCCTATAGTAAAGATCCATACACTATGGGAGCATGTGCCGGTCCGCTCAGGAAAGGACGACCGACATGTCCCCAGTGCACACCGGGCCTTCGAAGGACTCGCCCACGCGTCAGGACCTGCTCGCCGGCATCGTGGATGCCGTGCGCACCCATCCCGGCATCGCGAACAAATCCGCGATCGGGTTGGTCACCGAGGTGCTCGGCAGGACCGACTGGCTGACCGGCCCCGGCGACGACGGGGCCGTGGTGGACGCCCTCGGCTCCACCGTCGTGGCCTGTGGGGAGGCCCTGCTGCCGCAGTTCGTGGCAACCGACCCGTACGGCGCGGGAGTTGCCGCGGTACTCACCAACGTCAACGACCTCGCCGCGATGGGAGCCCTCCCTCTCGGCATCGTGGACACCATCGTGGCGAACGAGCAGGTGGCCAGGACGGTGCTCGAGGGCATGCGCCACGCGTGCGAGCTCTACGACGTTCCTATCCTGGGCGGTCATCTGACCCCGCACACGGGATCGCCCTCGGTGTCGGCGTTCGGTGTGGGCGTGACGACCCAGGCGCTCACGATCACCCGGGTGTCCCCGGGGCAGCGGCTGATGCTCGCCTGCGCCGTGGACGGCGAGATGCGCACCGACTTCCCGTTCTTCCGGTCGTTCGAAGCCCGCGGGAAGCGCTGCGCCGGCGACGTGCGCGTCCTAACCTCCGTGGCCGAGTCCGGCGCGTGCGTGGCCGCCAAGGACGTCAGCATGGCCGGACTGGTCGGTTCGCTCGCCATGCTCCTCGAATGGGGCGGCCACGGAGCCACGGTCGACCTCGACGCGCTGCCCACACCCGACGGCGTGTCCCTGGCGGCATGGCTGACCTGCTTCCCGAGTTTCGCCTTCCTGTTGTGCGTTCCGGCCGGCCGCGAAGAGGACTGCGCGGCACCGTTCCGCGACAGGGGCCTTGCCGCCTCCGTGATCGGAGAGATCGACGATTCGGGAGCGGTCTCCCTGTCCCTCGGGGACCGGACCGAAACCGTGATGACCGTGTCGGACTCGCCGGTGACCCGCCTGGACCGGACGTCGCCCGGCCCGTCACCCGCCGTGCTGCGGACGACGGAAGGTGCGCGGTGAGGAGTCGGTCGGTCCGGGCGACCTGGGAGGAAGGCCTGCGCTGCACCGTCGATGCGGGCGGATTCCCGTTGACGGTGGACGAGCCGCGATCCGTCGGTGGGAGCGACCGGGGACCGCAGCCCACGGACCTGCTCCTCGCCTCCGTCTCGTCCTGCTTCACCGTGGCCCTCGCCTACTGCGCGGCGCGGCAGGGGGTTGAGCTCGTCGATCTGCGGGTCACCGCGACAGGCGTGTACGACGGCCCGAGTTTCGCCTCGGTGCGCATAGAGGTTTCCTCGGGCTGTGAACGAGCCGCCCTGAGACAGCTCATCACCGCGGCGGAAAAGGTCTGCTACGTGACGAACACGCTGCGGCGTGCCCCCGACATCGAGATCGCCCTGGCCGAGGAGCGGAACAGGGCCGATACACCCTGAATCTGACGAGCCGTCACCGTTCTTCCGGCTGCTCCTGCAAGGATTGCAGGGCCAGTTGAGCGACCTCGCGCACCGGCCGGCCGAGCGCGCCGGCCGCAGCGACCACGTCCTCGTGCTCCGGCTTGGCCCCCCACACCCCGTGTTTGATGCGAATCGCGTGCCCCTGCAGGTCGATCACGGATGTTCTGCGCTCGAGCGCCACCTTGTCCACCGCCGTCCTGCGCAGGCCCAGCGTTCCGGTCTCCGTGAAGATCACCTCCTCCAGGTCTGCCAATGCGATGCAGGGGCGCGAGCACGTGCACCGTGTGCGCGGGGCGGCCCTTCTTCATCGTGATCGGCGAGACCCAGGCGTCGGCGGCTCCGGTGTCGAGAGCACGGCGAATCAGATGCCCCAGCACCTCGCCCGTCACATCGTCCACATTGGTCTCGAGGAGGATCTCGGTGGACAGCGAGGCCCGGGGCGTACCGAGCAGTCCCTGTGTGACGTTCGGCCGGTCCTCCACGACCCGTGTCCCCGCGCCGTAGCCGACGGCTTTCACCGCCATCGGCGGCACCGGTCCGTAACTGGCGGCCGCCGCCAGCAGCAGCGCCGCCCCGGTGGGTGTCACCGTCTCGCCGTCGATCGCCGCGCCGGTGATCTGCGCCTGCGCCTCGGCCAGCAGGGCGACCGTGGCCGGGGCGGGCAGCGGAAGGACTCCGTGCCGGGTCCGCACCGTCCCGGTGCCCAGCGTCAGCGGGGCCGACCGCACGGCGGTGATGCCCAGCAGGTGCAGGCCCGCAGCGAAGGCGACGGTGTCGACCACCGTGTCGGGGCCACCGATCTCGTGCAGGTGCACCTGACGTGCGTCCTCGCCGTGCAGGTGGGCTTCGACCCGCGCGATCGCGGAGATGGCCCTGGCGGCGAGCGCGGCCACGGGCTCGGGCCGTGCCTGCCGCACGATGTCGAGCAGTTCGGCGGCCCGCCGTGACGGCGCGTCGTCGTCGACAGTGACCACGGCACGCGTGGCGGTCAGCCCGCCCGTCATGACCCGCTCGGCGTCGAGTGCCCAGCCGGACAGTCCGGTGGACGCCACGATGGCACGCATGTCGTCCAGCGGGGCGCCGAGCGCGAGCAGCGTGCCCACGCCCATGTCCCCCGACAGGCCGCTCACCGGATTCAGCCAAAGGATCACGCCGGGCGCCGTTCCTCACGGGTCATGGCCGCCGCGGACGGCGCGGCTGCCCGGGCGATCCGGAACGCGGCCATCGCGGCGGCGAAGCCGGAATCGATGTTCACCACGGTCATCCCCGCCGCGCACGAGGACAGCATCGCCAACAGGGCGGTCACTCCCGCGAGGTTGGCACCGTAACCCACCGACGTGGGCACGGCGATCACCGGGCACCCCACCAGGCCGCCGACGACACTGGCCAGGGCTCCTTCCATGCCGGCGACGCACACCACGGTGTCCGCACGGTGGAGCACGTCCGACACGGCCAGCAGCCGGTGGATGCCGGCCACCCCCACATCCGCGATCCTCTCGACCTCGAGCCCGATCGCCGAGGCCACTGCGACCGCCTCCGCGGCGACGGGACCGTCGGCGGTCCCCGCCGACACCACGGCGACCCGGAAGTCCAGGAGGCCGGCCCGCCGCCAGCACAGGAGCCGACCCGCCCGGTCGTACGTTCCGTCCGGCACCTCGGCCAGGACCCGGGCGGCGACCTCGGATTCCACCCTCGTCACCAGAACGGGACCACTGTTGCGGGCCAGGAAGTGACGCACCAGACCGGTGATCTCCTGCGTCGTCTTGCCCGGCCCGTACACGATCTCCGGAAGCCCCTGACGCGCCTCGCGGCCGATGTCGGGCCGCGCGAAGCCGAGGTCGTCGAAACCGTACTTGCCGTCCGTATCGCTGTTCACACCATCTCCCGGCATGGTCCGGCGTTCTGCCTCAACCGGCGGTCCGCGTCGGAGGCCTGCCCGGCATGCCCAGCAGCACGTTCATCCGGCCACTGCGAAATCCCGCCAGGTCGATCGCCGCGAACGCGAAGCCCGTCGCCCGCAGTTCCCTGTCCAGCAGGTCACGCGCGACCACGACGCGTTCGATGTCCTCCTCCGGGACCTCGATCCGCGCGACCGTACCGTTCGCGTGCGCGCGCACCCGGCATTCCGCGAATCCCAGGGCGTGCAACACACTTTCCGCCCGGTCGATGCGCTCCAGGACCTCGGCGGTCACCGGATCTCCGTAGGCCACGCGGGAGGCGAGGCAGGCCGATGCCGGTTTCGCCGCGGTGGACAACCCCAGTTCGGCGCTGACCCTGCGCACGTCCCCCTTGGACATTCCCACGTCGACAAGAGGAGAGATCACACCTCGGGCCGCGGCGGCACGCTGGCCGGGACGGTGGTCGCCCAGGTCGTCGGTGTTGGTGCCGAGGGCGATCCGCCCACCGGCCAGGGAGGCGATCGGCTCCACGGCGTCCAGCAGCGCCGACTTGCAGTGGTAGCACCGGTCGCCCTGGTTGCGTACGTATTCCGGGCGCTCGATCTCGTCCGTGCACACTTCCACGTGCCGGATGCCGTACCGTCCGGCGAATTCCCGGGCCTGGGTGCGGGCCGTCGGTGACAGGCTGGGCGAGACCGCGGTCACCGCGACGGCACGCGGTCCGAGCTCCTGGCTTGCCACGGTGGCCACCAAGGCGGAGTCGACTCCGCCGGAGAAAGCCACGATGAGTGCCGTCTCCTCGCGTATCCGCTCCCGCAGGGCGCGGAGCAGTTCTTCTGCCACTCGTCCTCCTCATTCGCCGAGGGAACCGGCAGACCCACGGCCGCCCCACCCACCGGTCTGCGTCGCAACAACGCAGACCGGACCCGCAACTTTACGGGATCACGTGCGCGCGACGCGAGCAGTCAGGCACAGGTGATCACCTCGGCGCAGGCGGTGGCCCGCGCACAACAGACGCAGGCCACGCCGGGTGTCGGGGCGATCGTGGCGTGGCCGGCACGCCGTCGGATCCACCGGTCAGCCTGCCTTGCGCACCGCCCCGGCCGGCCGAGCGCCACCGCCGGCCGACCGGATGTCCTGGTAGATCTCGGCGTGTTGGGCCGCACTCGCCTCCCAGGTGAACCGGGAGACGGTGGGCCGGCTCCCGAGGCGCAACCGCGTGCGCAGTTCCGGGCTCTCCGCCAGCTCCCGCATTCCCCGGGCCAGGGCCGCCGCGTCGGCGACCGGGGTGAGCAGTGCGTTGCGCCGGTCGGTCAGATACTCCTTGAACACGGGCAGATCGCTGGCGATCACCGGGAGTTCCGCGCTCATCGCCTCGAGGACGGCAAGCCCCCAGCCTTCCTTGACGGAGGGGAAGGCAAGCGCGTCGGCGGCCCGGTACCAGGCGCTCAGTTCACTGTCCGGAACCGTCCCGAGCAGGACGACGTCCGTGCCCAGCTCCAGTCCGAGCGCCGGAAGCGCGGACAGGGCGGCATCACGGTAGTCGGCGTAGTCCTGGAAGGAATGGCCCCCGACGACCGCGAGGACGGGTGGCGTGTCCATCAGGTCCTTGAGGATGGACATCGCCCGGAAGAGATGGACCGTGCCCTTGCGCGGTTCCACCCCGCCCACGGCCAGGAAGAGGAACCGGTTCTCCGCCCCGATCCCCTTGCGCAGCCGGCTTCGCAGCTCCGCGGGGAGGGGGCCGAAGCGACGGGGATCCACCCCGTTCGCGACGACGTGGGACTCGACGTCGTACTCGGTACGCAGCAGCTCGCGCCAGTACTCGCTGACGACAAGGACGCGGTCGGGCTCGAAGATCGCCCGGCGCTGGCAGTCGATCAGTGCGGGTGTGGTGAAGTCGTCCACGTGATGCACCGTGCGCACGACGGTCACCGGTGCACCCGCGTCCCGCACGCGCGCTGCCGCGCGCGCGGATATGCAGTCCTGGGTGTGGAGGATGTCGAACCGGTCGCTCAGTTCCGCCAGGCCCTCGGCGAGGGTGTCGAGGGAGGCGAACACCCGTGCCTCCAGGGTGGCTTCTCGACGGGGGGCCGGAATGATGGTGTGCGGTACGGGGGTCGGCCGGAAGAAGCCGGCGTCCCTCTCCCCGAGCGCGATCAGATGGACGGGGACGCCTTGGCGGTGCAAGGCCTCAGCCAGCGAGAGGGTGTGCACGACACCGCCCCGCGGCTTGGTCGAGTACGTGACGAGTGCCAGTTCTTGGGGTGAAGTCACAGCACCTCACCGACCAGGTCCGGGTCGCGCAGAGCGATGGCCGCAGCCGCGAGGGACGCCCGGGCAGCGGTCTCGGTCACGATGCATCCGGCCTCCTCGAGCGCGCGCCGCTGGGCCTCCAGGCCCTGGGGGTCCTGCTCGGTGCCCAGCACGTACGCGACCACGACCGGCCCGCCTCGTGCGGCGAAGTCGGCGCAGACGGGAGCCAACTGCCCGGCCGGATCCGGGTGGGCGCCGTGGCCGAGGACGACGTCCATCAGGATGGCGGCGACGTGGGGGTCGGCGCCCTGCTTGCGCAGCAGTTCGATCCTCGCCTCGGGATCGATCATCGGGTGCGGCCGCCCCTTGGTGTACTCCTCCTCACCGAGGTCGAGACACACATGGCTGCCGGGTGGCTCGGGGACCGACCACGACTCCTGGATGGGTGTGTTGGAGTGCACGGGTCCCACGAACTTCGACAGGACCACCAGGGACTCGTAGCAGAGGGTGCCACCGGAGTAGAGCCCCCGGACGAGCGTACGATCCGGCCCCAGCCGGTCGCCGGCCTCGGCCACCCGCTGCCGGAGGTTTCCGGTCAGGTCGGGAGCGGCGGCCCCCACGAGTTCGACCGCCTTGACCGCGCCGCCTTCCAGCGTCCCGGTCAGCGTGACGTTCGCCGGTACGTCGAATTCCGCCTGCAGGCCGATGAGCGCGGCCACCAGGGGCTTGTCCTGGGCCGTCTCGACCACGCTTCGGGCGACGCTCTCCTCGGGCGGTTTCGACACGAGCAGGATCACGTCGGTGTCCGGGTCCGCGCGGAGTGCTGTGACGGCCGTCTTCGCCATGCGCCCGCCGACCGCGCCGGAGAGGTCCCGGCCGCCCAGCCCGATGACATGGGAGACGCCGACTCCCCACCGGTCCAGCAGTGCTGCAACCTCCTGGGCCCCGGTACCCGCGGCGGCGACGACACCGACCCGGCCCGGCGTGACCACGTTGGCGAAGCCCAGGCACGTACGGCCCAGCATCGCCGTTCCGGCTCCCGGCCCCATGACCAGGTGGCCCAACCGCTCGGCCCGTTCCTTGAGTTCGATCTCGTCCTCGACGGACACGTTGTCGCTGAACAGCAGCACGTCGAGGCCGGCCGAGAGCGCCTTGTGCGCTTCGAGCGCCGCATAATCGCCCGGCACCGAGATCACGGCGACGTTGGTCGACGGCTGGTTCTCCAGGGCGCGTTCGAGGGTCCGGGGGGCACGATCGCTCTGCGCATCGGCGTCACCGCCCGCGCGCGCGGCGAACATCGCGGTCTCGCCGGCCGTCAGGGCGGCGTCGACCGCGTCCTGGTCGGCGGCCCGGACGGCGAGGAACAGGTCGTTCGCTCCCGCTCCGGAACAGTCGTCGGTGAAACCCTCGGAGCGGAGAGTGTCCAGGTTGGCCGGGGTCGCCATTGCCGCCGCCGCCCAGTCGACACCTTCCGCCCGGCGCATGGCACGCGTGCCGGACAGCTGGATGACGGAATCGACGTAGGTGTCCTTGAAGAGACGGATCGTGGTCTTCATCGGGTCGCTCCAACCTGGGTCCGGGAGGTCACGATGCGCGTGCCCACGTCCGCATCGGCCTTCGCCTCCGCATCGAGTGAGGCCTGCACGAGTCGTGGGGTGGTGATGACCGCCGCTTCCCCGCCGTTTCTGATGAATCGCAGTGCGGCCCGCACCTTCGGCCCCATGCTGCCTTCCGGGAACTGGCCGTCGCCGAGGTGGCGTTCCGCCTCCTCGGCGGTCATTTCCCTGACAGGGCGCTGCTGCGGGGTTCCGAAGTCCAGCAGCACCCTCTCCACGCCGGTGACGAGGACCAGGGCGTCGGCCTTCAGGGCGGTGGCGAGCTGTTGCGCGGCGTAGTCCTTGTCGATGACGGCGTCCACGCCGGTGTACCCCTTGTCCTGCCGCACGACGGGAACGCCACCGCCGCCCGCGGCGACGACGATGACACCGCTGTCCACCAGTGTCTTGATGACTCCAGCCTCGACGATGCGGGTGGGTTCCGGTGAGGGGACGACGCGGCGGTAACCGCGTCCGGCGTCCTCGGCCACGCTCCATCCCCGCTGGTTCGCCAGGAGCGTTGCCTGGTCCGCGTCGAAGAACGGGCCGATCGGCTTGGTCGGACGGTCCATGGCGGGGTCGTCGGCTTCGACCACGACATGCGTCACCAAGGAGGCGACGTCGGGGATCCGGCTTCCTCCCACGCGGCGCAGGGCCAGCGTGAGGATGCTGCCGATCTGTCCCTGCGTCATCGAGCCGAGACAGAACAGGGGTTGCTGCGGTACGAGGGGCTCGCCCTGTTCCTGCTGGATGGCGAGGTTGCCGACTTGCGGGCCGTTGCCGTGGACCAGGACCACGTTCCAACCGGCGTCGCGCAGCGAGCAGACGGTTTCCGCCATGTGCAGGGCGTTGAGTTCCTGCTCGACGTAAGTGCCTGATTGCCCTTCGAGGGTGAGGACGTTGCCACCCAGGGCAACTACAGCAGTCTTCGGCATGTGGGCTTCTCCGGATGGGCGCCGATCTTCTCCATTATCCGATCGCGTCGCCTACTATAGTGAACGCCTCCGAGGGGTCAACCTCCCCTTCGGAGGCTGATCGGCAACGCGTGCGCGACACCGAGTGATTGACAAGCCACCCCCGGGCGTTTCTTATAGGAAACAATAACTTCCCAAAGTAGATGCATTGGCAGGTGGACCATGACTGTCAGCTCAGGACCGGAACTCGCCGTCGGCGACACTGCCGGCCACACCGGCTCGTTCTCCCCTGCGCACGACCCGCGGGCGCTCGCCGAACTCATCGTGGATCTGCAGAGTGCCGGGCTCCGCCTCGAGACGGAGATCGAACGACGGCGCGGTGGAGCAGGTCCCTCCGACTCCGGGATGCTCTGGGTCGAAGGCACGGCGGTCACGGTGCCGACGGAGACCGACGCCGCTCGGACCTCGCCGTACGTCCTGCGTGCCGAGGACGAGGGCTACGGCATCTACCGGGACGGGGAACGGCTGGCGAGCGCATCGGGCGCGGAGCGCCCCCGTTTCTACGACATGACGACGTCGGACGGGATTCCGTACTGGAAGATCGCGCTGATGCATCTGGACTCCCTGGCCAGCACGGTGGTCCAGACGTGCGCCTACTGGGGAAAGTCGGATCAGTGCACGTTCTGCGGCATCGGCGTGTCCCTCGACAGCGGACGCACGATCGTCAAGAAGACCCCCGCCCAGCTGGCCGAGGTCGCCGTCGCGGCCAAGACGTTGGACGGGGCGGTCGACGCGACCCTGACCACGGGCAGTTCCCTCGGCGTCGACCGCGGGGCCCGGTACGTCGCCCGGTGCGGGAACGCGATCAAGGAGGCCTCGGGTCTTCCGGTGGAGGTGCAGTTCGAGCCGCCCCTCGACCTCGACGTCATCAACGAGGTCGGGGACCTCGGGATCGACTCGGTCGGTATTCACGTGGAGTCCTTCGACCCGAAGGTGCTCGGCGAAGTCGCCCCCGCCAAGGCGCGCACCGGCATCGAGCACTATTTCCGTGCGTGGGAGCGGGCCGTCTCCGTCTTCGGAGAGGGCCAGGTGTCCAGCTATGTCATCCTCGGCATGGGAGAGGACCCCGACCTGACGATCGAGGGCTGCCGCCGCGCCATCGACATCGGGGTGTATCCCTTCGTCGTCCCCATCCGGCCGGTCGCCGGAAGCCTGATGGAGGACGTCACGCCGCCCTCCAGGCAGTACACCGAGCGGATCTACCGCCGGGTGGCCGCCTATATGACGGCCCGCGGGCTGAAGGCCACCGGCGTCGCCGCGGGATGCGCCCGCTGCCAGGCCTGCTCGGCGGTCAACGCCATCCAGAATCTGATGCAGATCGGGCCCCGTCCCGGTGGTGGCTCGTGACGGGCACGGTGCCCCTCGATGCCGTGGGCTCCGGCGTGCGCATATCGCTCCAGGATTCACGCGGCGGCACGCTGATCTGCCGGGCCACCGCCCCGCAGGAACGCCGGCTGCACCACGGCATCCGCCGGCGGGTCTTCGTCGAGGAACAGGGCGTCTTCGCCGCGTCGGATCTCGACTCGTACGACGCGCGGGACGACGTGATCCATGCGATCGCCATCTACAACGGCATCGCGGCCGGAACCGTCCGCCTCTTCCCGATCGACCGGGACACCGGGCTCTGGCAGGGAGACAGGCTGGCCGTACTGCCGCAGTTCCGCGTCCACGGCCTCGGGGGTCCCCTGGTGCGTTTCGCCGTCGCCGTCGCGGCGGCCGCCGGTGGCCGGCAGATGCTCGCCCACGTCCAGTTGGCGAACGTCCGCTTCTTCGAACGGCTGGGCTGGCAACGGTCCGGAGCGGTCGAGACGTACGTGGGTCGACCGCACCAGCCGATGGCCATCGCCCTGCCTCCCGCGTCCGGGGACGATGTCGTCCGTCTCGAGCCGAGCCCGCACACCAGGACCGGCGCAATCGGCTCCCCCACTTCGTACGCCAGCCGCTGAGCACCGGCGGAACCGCCTTCATGCCACATGGCGGCGGCCACGGTGGTGTCCTCCTGCGGGAGCAGGGCATCGCCGTGACCGCGCTCCGGCTGCACGGCCGGCCACGGAAGCGGCACTACCCCGCGTCCGGGTGGGCGGGCAGATGCCGCAGTCCCCGGGCGAGTCCGCTCACGAGGTCCTGCCCCGAGCTCTGACCGAAGGTCAGGAGGGTGTCCACAGCGGTGCGGGCCCTGGTCACCTGGCCGTCCGCCACCGCGTCGAGGAACGTGTGCGCGGGTTCGATGAGCCGGCCTCTCGCCGCCCAGGCCAGGAATGCCGCTGCGATGTCGTTCGTCCGCACCGTCCCCGCCAGCGCGACCAGGTGGGGTTGCCCCGCGGCTCCCCACAACGCCCTCGCGACCAGGAACACGCCCGCGAGAACGTCGTCGCCGGACGGCGTCAGGCCGGGCCCCCGACCGCCGAGGAGGCGGGCGAGGGGTGAAAGATCGCCGGCGCGCAGGTACTGCGACACCTGATGGTCGAGCCCGCCAAAGCCGCCCGTGAGCAGCAGCGACGGCGGCACGTGCGCAGTGGCGTCCACGCCCACGGCCCGATGGGCGAGGAGATCACCGGCCGGCGGCGGCAGCGGCCGCCACGTCGGGCACGCCAGGCTGATCCAGGCCCGCCTGACCTGCAGTCCCGTCCCCGTCGTCACGACCCGGTCGCCGGCGGCCACGGCCGGCAGAGCACTGCAGCGCAGGTGCAGCGGCCCCCGCGCCACCCCCGGTCCGGTGAGCGCCACCAGCCCCTGGGGAAACCGCAGATAGACGGCCTTCGCATACACGGAGTGGACCGTGCCGGCGCCGGCCCGGGAGAGGATCCTCCGCGCGCCGACGCCCATGTCCAACGGTGTCATGAAGTCCGTGCGGCAAGGTCGAGCAGTGCCTCGACGAAGCAGGCGACGGGCGCGGTCGCCACTCCGGCACCCACCTGGCCGATGCCGGAACTGACGTGCAGCACACCGGTGTTGACCTTCGGGGTGATACCGAGTTCGACGACCCGGCGCAGATCGACGCCCACGGGAGTCCCCCTGAAGTCCAGCGTGGGCAGCTTGAAGCGGGAGCTGGCCCCGGCGCAGATCTCCGCCATGGCCTCGGTCGCCTTCAGCGCGTCGGCCATGGTCCCGCCGAGGAAGGCCGCGACCGCGGGCGAACCCGCGGCGGCCGGCCCGCCCAGACCCATGAGTTCGAGGACCGCGCTGTCGCCGATGTCGCGGGCGCTGCTCTCGGGACCGTATCCGGAGTAGTACAGCGCGTCCTCGACCGCAGGAGCTTCGGTGATGTACCAGTGGTCCGAGCCTGCCACACGGATGCCGAACGTGGTGCCGTTGCGGGCCATCGAGGTCACGATGCTCGATCCCTGCACCTGCTGCGCCCACAGCGTCAGCGACTTCGCGGATGCCATCGCGAGGTTGAGGAAGAACAGGTGGTTCCCGGAGAGGTACCGGGCGAACTCGACGCGTCCCGGTCCCTCGTACTCCGCGATGTACGGCAGCAGGTTGCGCGTCAGCAGGTTGGTCGTGGCCTGCGTACGCATATGGAGGTCGTCGCCCATCTGGATGCCCTGGCCGGCCAGGGCGAGGAGGTCGATCGGCCCGGTCCTGCGAACGGTCCAGGACAGCAGCGGTCCTGCGACGTCCCGCAGGAAGCGGAGCCGTTCGATCGCGGCGTCCGTCTCGCGTCCGAACCAGGCGACCTCGCCCGGGCCCTGGTTGATCGGCGAGAACGCACGCGTGCCGCCCTGCTCGTTCTCCACCACGAACACCGGAGCCGAAGGGCCGATCGCGGTCGCCATCGGGACGACCATGGCGTGGTGGTTCGCGGGCTCCAGCCGGACCTCGCCGCGCTCGATCAGCCGGTGGGCCTGCTCGACGTCGTCGGCCCATCCTTCTGCCACGACGGCGGCGCGGATGGAGCGGCGCAGCGGGTCGCACACATCGGTCCAGTCGATCGGCGGTCCGCAGTGCACGATGGTCCGCCCGTCGAGGCCCGGCACGACGTCACTCGCCCGCGCGACCTCGACGAGGAAGGGGACACCCTGATCAAGACGCCGGACGACCTCGGCGTTGGCCTCGTCGATCGCGGCCGCGCGGTCCCCGTAGAGACTCTGCAGGGCCTTGACGGCGTCCAGGTTTCCCCCGGCGGGAATGCGCCAGTCGACGTGCTGGACCGGGCGGTCCTGGTCCCGGACGGAGTCGGCGAACAACGGCAGTCCGACGTTGACGACCTCGACCTGGTGAGGCAGCGACACGGTGGGCGACGCCATGGTCATCAGAGGTTTCTCCCATCTCGATCTGGTGTGCTGGTCGGGGTGCGGCCCTGCGCCGCCCTCTGCCGGGCCGTGGCCAGCAAGGCCTCCTCGGCCGTCTCGAAGGAGGCCCACCGGTGAGCGACCGTCTTCTCCAGTCCGGCGATCTCCTCGGTGAGCGAGGCGGTCATCGCCGCGAACGACGACGCGGCGGCGCCCCCGGCGACACGGCGCGAGGCCACGATCTGCTCGGGGTCCAGGGCGGGCGTCAGATCCTCTCCGGCCAGTCCCCAGGAGTGCCCGGTGTGTTCTTCGGCGGCGCGGTCTAGCATCTCCCCGGTGATGTCGATGCCGCGGACGTGGTTCCGGCTGGCCTCCCGCACCGCGTTGCCGACCACGACGTAGGCGCTGCGATAGTCGACCCCGCAGCGCAGGACCAGATGCTCGGCGAGATCGGTGGCCTGGGTGTAGCCGCGCAGCAACTCCTCGAGCATGCGGTCGGCGTTGACGTTCAGCGTGCGCACCACGCCGCTCATCAACCGGGTGACCTTCAGGCACAGATCCACGGCCCGGGGCACCTCGCCGTAGGCGAAGATGAAGTTGTCGCTGCGCGCCGAGGGGCTCTTGGTGACCGCCAGGAAGCCGGTGAGCCGGCCGACGAGGACCCCGGAGGCTCCTCGCACGATGGACAGGGAATACGGGTTGCGCTTTTGCGGCATGAGGACGCTCGACCGGCTGTAGGCGTCGTCCAGGTCGACGAAGTCGAATTCCGAGCTCGACCAGATCTCCAGGTCCTCGGCGAGCTTGCTCTGGTTCGACAACAGGCTCGCGGCGCCGGCCAGGATGTGGATCAGGCCGTCGACCTGCCACATGGCGTCCCGTGTGTGGTCGATGACGCCGTCGAAACCGAGCGCTCGGGCGATGAAGCCCCGGTCGTCGAGCAGCCTCGTCCCGTTCACGCAACCCGCCCCGCCCGGGCTGTGGTTGATCGCGGACAGCTCCTCCAGCAGCCGGCGGGCGTCCCTGATCGCAGGGTAGGTGAAGGACAGCAGGTAGTGGCCCAGGGTGGAGGGCTGCGCCTGCTGCAGATAGGTCTGATCGGGCATCAGGGTGTCGGCGTGTGCGGCCGCCTTCGTGGTGACCGCGGAGGCGAACTCCAGGGTGTCGGCCACCAGGTCGGCCAGCTGCCGCCGCAGGTGCAGTCGCAGGGCGACGCGGGCCGCTTCGCGGCGTGGCCTGCCTGCGTGCAACCACCCGGCCAGGTCACCGAGTTCGCGGACGAAGTAGCGTTCGCGCGAGTTGTACGCCTCGCCGTGGGAGGGGTCGTAGGGGAAGTCCTCGACGGACGTCGCGTGGACCTTCAGCAGCAGCGCGAGCAGTGCCCGCTCGGCGTCCTCGGGAATGATGCCCCGTCGGCCCATGTCCAGGACGTGGGCGATGTCGGCGAGGTTGAGGCCCTCGTGGAGGTAGGGGGCGTCGTTGTTCTCCAGGGTGAATCCCGACTCCACCAGCTCGATGGCCGGCCCTTGTTCCGGAGGGCCCCCTCGGCGTGTACGTCTGGTCATGTGTTCCTCACCTGTGTGAATGCGGCCACGGCCGGGACGAGTCCTCCGGTGTGCCAGAAGACGACGGGCCCAGGCGTTCCTGATTGCAGGAGCTCTGCGGTCACGCGGAAGGACTTCGCCGTGTACGTGGCGTCCAGCACCAGGCCTTCGGTCTCCATCGCGAGCCGCGCGAAGCGCGTGTCGCCGGCGGAGGGGATCCCGAAACCCGGTCCCCGGGCATCGACCACCTCGACGTGCTCAGGACGCGGCAGCTCCCAGGATCCGTGATGCCGCGCGCATCCCCGCGCGATGTCGAGGACGCGCGCCGAGATCTCGTCGACCGGTCTGCTGACGGATGCCCCGATCAGACGCCAGTTCTTCGCCAGTCCCCTCAGGCCCGCGACGAGGCCGGCCTGGGTGCCTCCCGAACCGGTGGCCACGACGATCGCTTCCGGCTCCATGCCGAGTGTGTCCAGTTGCCCGGCCAGTTCCCGGGCAGCCATGGCAAAGCCCAGGGCGCCCACGGGAGTCGATCCGCCCCGTGGGAGAGGCAGCGGCCGACGCCCCTCGGCAGCGAGGTCGGAGGCCACCGCCTCTACGGCCGCGTCCACGAATTCCCGGTCCTCGCCGGTGAAGTGGAGACGCGCACCGCACGCGCGGGCCATCGCCAGGTTGGGGGACAACACGGCCGGCGACGCGCCGGGCACGACCAGAACGCAGTCGAGCCCGGCCGTCCGCGCCGCCACCGCCGCGGCCTGGCAGAAGTTCGAACCCGGCCCCCCGCCCGTGACCAGGACGTCGCAGCCCTCGGTACGCGCGGCGCCCAGGAGGTACTCCAGCGGCCGCGCCTTGTTGCCCGCACAGGAGAATCCGATGAGGTCGTCACGCTTGACCAGCACAGGACCGCAGCCGAGCGCCTGTTCCAGGCGATGGGCCCGTACCAAGGGGGTGGGCAGCACCGCGAGGGGGAAGGGGGAAGGGATCAACGCCATGTCTGCGGCTCCTGCTCGCGTGCTCGGTGTCCCCTGTGTACGACGTCGTCGACCATGCGGCCGGCCGTGCCCACAGCGGAACGCCGCACCCATGTGCGGATCTCCTCCTGTGTCGCGAGTCCGCGATCCTGCAGCGCCGCGGCGAGATCGGCGCCGGCGCCCTGCTCGCGCAGCACGTCCTGCAGGACCGCCTGCGCCCGGTGCTTGCCGAGGCGCTCCGACAACGCCGCGAGCACCCGCTCGGACGCCATGCGGTCGCCGTGCCGCGTCACGTTGGCCGCCATGGCGTCCGGGTCCACCTCGAGCCCGGCGAGCAGGTCGTGGGCGGTACGCACGGCACGAGCGGTGAGCAGGCAGATCTCCGGCAGGGCCACCCACTCGGCCTTCCAGCCCCGGCCGTCCCGTTCGTGCTGCTGGACCATGCCCTCCAGCAGGATCCCCGCGTTGCCCCGGGCCAGCCGAGCCAGGGTGTCGAGGTGCTCACTGTTCTCCGGGTTGCGCTTGTGCGGCATGGTGATGCTGCTGACCCCGCCGGGGGGCGCGGGCTCGCGCAACTCGCCTATTTCGGGGCGCTGCAACTCGTACACGTCGGCGCCCACGCGCGCCAGGGTTCCGCAGATCATCGCGAGCACACCGGCGAACTCCGCCGGCCGGTCCCGCGAGGTCAGCCAGGAGATGCCCGGGTCCGCAAGCCGCAGGTGCCGGCAGAACAGGCGGCGCAGTTCCAGTCCGTCCCCTTCGAAGAAGCCCAGGACACCGACCGCGCCGCCGAGTTGACCGACGGCCCAGCGGTCGCGTCCCTCGTGCAGACGCTCGATGTGCCGGCGGATCTCGTCGGCCCAGCCGGCCACCTTGAACCCGAAGGTGACCGGAGCTCCGGGCTGCCCGTGGGTACGCCCTGCCATCACGGTGTCCCGGTGCCGGGAGGCGAGTTGCAGCAGGACCGCCTCGACCGATCGCAGGTCCTCCCGGAGGAGCGAGCCCACCTCGCGCATCACGATGCCGAACCAGGTGTCGGTCAGGTCCTGGACCGTCGCACCGAAGTACACGTGCTCACGCGCCTGTTCCGGCAGGATCTGCTGCAGGCCCCGGATGAGCCCCAGCGTCGAGTGGCTCGTCCTGCGGGTCTCCTCGGCCACGTGGTCCAGGTCGAGCAGTTCCACCCGGGCCTGCCCGGCGATCGCGTCCGCGGCGTGCCGCGGGATGATGCCCAGGTCGGCCTGGGCGCGGGCGAGCGCGACCAGGATGTCCAGCCAGGACTGGAGGCGGCCGGTTTCCTCGAACAGCGCGCGCGTCTCGAAGGTGCCCCACAGATGGGCGTACATGGATGAGTCCGTCAGACGGGCGCCCACGTCGGCTCCAGATGTTCGGCCAAAGAGGACAGGGCCCGCCGCACGTGCTCCAACGACGAGCCCCAGGGCACGGAGACCGTCCCCTTGCTGTGCTCGATGTCTTCTTCCTGCATACAGCACTTCGTCAGCACCGCGGAATCGCCGTCCGAGGCGTACAGGCCGGGGCAGAAGTCTTCGCCCGGCGGGGTGAACCCGTAGAACCACTGGTGGATCTGCCGCGAACGGGCGCACCCGATCAGGGTCCAGTCGGCGCGGTCGGGACGTTCGTCGAGGAAGTGGACTTCGGCCTCGGGTATGTCCCCTCCCGACCCCCGGCAGGGCAGCAGATAGCTCTTCGCGGGGTGCCGTCGCGCCAGTGTCTCCAAGTCGACGAGTTCCGGGACGAGTTCGATGGGGGGCAGGTCCTCGGCGGTGTCGAGTATGCGACGGGCCTGGTCGAAGAGCTTGGGCGGCGAGGGCGGTACCACCTCGCGCACGGTGATGCGCAGGGGATCCGGGTTGAGGATGAAATTGACGTGCTCGTACCGGCCTTGCACGACCACGGCCGGTGATCCTGCGGCATGCCGGCGGGCGGCGTGCGCCAGGGCCGACGGTACGGCGGTGTCGGTCTCCGGGGCGTGCACGAAGGCGCACTCGGCGGGCGAGGCCAGGAGCTCCACCTCGACGATCGGGCTGAAGAGGGGCTCCTCCGATTCCTTCCTGACGCGCAGCAGCGAGGTGTTCGTGCCGGAACGCACGACGATGAACCGGGTGCGCCGGTACGCCTCGCGCCCCAGGAAGTGCCGGCGCAGGCTCTCGGCATCGAGGCCGCCGTCGACACGGGCGACCGCGACTCCCCGGTATCGCCCGGGAACGACATTGCGGGCCGGAAGCGGTGCGAAGGTCACGCCAGCACCCCTCGGCAACCGACGCCGATGGTGTCGGCGCGCAGGCCCAGCCGCAGTGTCTCGACGGACAGCGCGTCGTCCAGGGCCACATTGGCCAGGTTGACGTTCGCTCCGAACCGCCTGATGAACCAGGCCTGTTGGTCCTTGCGGGGTGCCTCGAAGAACACACGGTCGGGACTGCCCGCGTCGACGATGGCGTCCACGATGTCCTCGCGAACGTCTCCGGCACTGTCGTAGAGACCCACGGTGCCGCTCTCCCGGGCCTCCGCCACGATCCACTTCGCGCCCGCGGCCAGATCGCCCGCCACCTCGGCGGCCCATTCGTCCTCGTGCAGCTGATGTGCCTCGTCCTTGGCTCCGGCCTCCGCCAGCACGATGAAGTGTTCCGCGGCCCGCCGGATCAGCTCACGCTTCTCCGTCGGTGACATCGGCACCACTCCACGGGACACCTCGACGTGCGGGAAGCCCTGCCGGTGCGCCCAGTCGAGGCACTCGTCCGCCTTGCCCTGGGCCCAGGCGATCTCCAGGAGTGTTCCGCCGAGGCAGGCGCCGATGTCGTGGTCGGCCAGCAGCCTGAGCTTCTCCTTCAGCGACCGGTCGATGTAGGCGGTACCCCAGCCGAACTTCCAGACGTCGATGTGATCCCCGGCCCCGGCAACGAGGGACGCCGCCGCGGCCGGGGTGATGCCCTTGTCGAGCACGTGGGTCAGGCCGCTCAGCCGCGGCTTCCCGGTCCGGTACGGGAGGGAGAGGAAGGTGGGGTCAGACATGTTCCGGATAGTAGATGCACTTTCACTATCCGACAAGAATTCCGCCGACCCCCGGCACGATCCAGGCGCTCCCGGCCGGTGTCGGACCGGTCGATCTCGAACTCCCAGCTGCCGTTGAGGTTCAGCCAGCGGTCCCGGGGAACTGCGGCCGGGGATACTCCGGCCGCGGGAGCAGCTCGGACTGATCAACCGACATCGTGGACAACCTTTCCGTTGTGCTCATCCATGTCCGAGATCACCGACCCGCTCTCAGGCCACGGGGTCGCGGAAGCGGAGAGTGAGGAGTTCGAACGGGCGCAGTTCGAGCTCGACCTCGGCACCGGATGCAGTGCTGCGCACCGCCTCGCTCTCCACGGCACGCTCCAGCAGGTCGGTGGCGATGGCCTCGTGCCATCTGAACCGGGTCTTCACCGTCGCACGCGAGCGCTTGCCATGTGCCTCGTACAGGCGCACCACGAGATCTCCGGAGCGGTCCTCGGCGAGTTTGACGCTCTCGACGACGACGGCGGGATCGGTGACCTCGAGCAGCGGCTCGGCGGCGGCACCCGGCACCGTGCGCAACGGAAGCTGCAGCGCGTACCCGTCCGCGATGGCCTCGGGGATTCCACCGGGGCGAAGGCTGACGGAGAAGTCGTGGCGTCCCTGGTCCGCGGACGGGTCCGGATAGCGCGGCGCCCGCAGCAGCGACAGTCGTGCGGTCGTCATCGGCCGGCCGCTGGGGGCCTGCCCGTTGCGGATGTCGTGGCCGTAGACCACGTCGTTGGCGATGGCGACGCCGTAGCCGGGCTCGCCAACGTGGATCCAGCGGTGCGCGACGGTCTCGAACCGGGCGGCGTCCCAGGAGGTGTTCTGATGGATCGGCCGGTGCAGGTGGCCGAACTGGATCTCCGAGGTGGACCGATCCGTCCGGACGTCCAGCGGGAAGGCAAGCTTGAGCAGCTTCTGCGACTCGTGCCAGTCGATGTCGAAGGCGTAGTCGATCCGGCCGTCGGACAGCCGGACGGACATGGTGATGACCGTCTTGCCGCGCTCGTGCCGCACCACGACCGCATCGTCCACGATGTCGATCGACACCGGCTCGACGAGGTCGCGGCCGCTGCGCTTGTCCTCGTCGTTGATGTCCCAGGCATCCCACTCCCGCGGGGTGTCGCGGAAGAGCTGGAGGACGCCGCCCGCCGTACCCTGGGGCAGCAGTTCCCGGTCCGCGACCAGGTCGACGACCGAGACAAGGGTGCCACGCCTGTCGATCTCGACGTGCAGCTTTCCGTCGTCCAGCACGATCCGGTCGTCCACCTGGCGCGGCGTGGCCGGCGCGGGCGGCGTCGCCGGGCCGAGGCCCATCGCCGGTACGCCGTGCAGCGGGTACGGGCCGGCGTTGGCGGCGACCGGGATGCCGGTGACACCGCGATCGCTGCCTTCGCCCTCCTCGCCTCCGCGGAGCGCGTCGAGCGCGTTCGCGATCAGGGTCTCCAGATCGTCCGCCACCCGGCCGTAGTCCCGCTCGGCGTCCTGGTAGACCCAGGCGATGGACGTGCCCGGCAGGATGTCGTGGAACTGCAGCAGCAGCACCGTCTCCCAGCTCCGCCGCAGCTCGTCGTACGGATACGGGGCTCCGCGGCGGACGGCCGCGGTCGCCGCCCACAGCTCGGCTTCGCGGAGCAGGGCTTCGCTGCGGCGGTTGCCGCGCTTGCTCCGCGCCTGCGAGATCAGGGTGCCGCGGTGCAGCTCGAGATACATCTCGCCGACCCACACCGGAGGCTCGAGCAGCTCTGCCTCGGCAGTGCGGAAGAAGCTGTCCGGATCGGCCATCCGCACCCGCGGTGATCCGTCCAGATCGTGCTTGCGCTCGGCCGCGGCCAGCATCTCCCGGGTGGGGCCGCCACCGCCGTCGCCCCATCCGTACAGCCCGAGGACGTGCCGCGCCTTCCCCTTCTGCCGGAACGTCCGCTCGGTGCGGGCGAGGTCGGCGGCGCCGAGGTCGGAGTTGTAGGTCTCGGCCGGCGGGAAGTGGGTGAACACCCGGGAGCCGTCGATGCCTTCCCAGTGGAAGCTGGAGTGGGGCATCGGGTTGGTCTCGTTCCAGGACGGCTTCTGGGTGAGGAAGTAGCGGGCGCCGGCGGCCCGGGCTATCTGCGGCAGCGCCGCCGTGTAGCCGAACGAGTCGGGCAGCCACACCTCCTCGCTCTCCACCCCGAACTCCTCGGCGAAGAAGCGCTTGCCGAGCACGAACTGGCGGGCCAGCGCCTCGCCGCCGGGCATGTTGGTGTCGGACTCGACCCACATCCCGCCGACCGGGCGGATGACGCCGTCGGCGACCGCCCTGCGGACCCGTTCGAACAGGCGCGGCTGGCTGTCCTTGAGCCAGGCGTACTGCTGCGCCGAGGAGGCGGCGAACACGAACTCCGGGTGGCGTTCGCTGAGATCCAGGACGTTGGCGAACGTCCGCGCCACCTTCCGCTTGGTCTCCCGGGTCGGCCACAGCCAGGCGCAGTCGATGTGGGCGTGGCCGACCGCCGACACGATCAGCGAGCTGTCCGGCGCGCGGCTGGCCAGCACCGGGGCGAGGACCTCCCGCCCGAGCGCGGCGGTCCCGGCCACGTCGTCGGGATCCATGACGTCGACCATCCGCTCCAGCGCGTGCACGATCTCCGCGCGCCGCGCGCCGTGTTCCGGAAGGACGTCGACCAGGCCGTCGAGGGTGGTCACGTCCTGCAGCAGGCCCCACACCTCCAGGTCGCGCAGGGCAACCGAGAGATCGGTGAGCCGGTAGAGCGGATCGTCGCCGGCGGTCGCCTTGTCGCCCATCGCCGTGGGCTCGTACTCGTAGGGCACCTGGACGATCGGATTCGCGGCCGCCTCGATCAGTAGCCGGAACGGGCCGGGATCGGGCAGCGGAACCCAGGCGTTGTACGGCTCGATCGCCTTGACTATCTCCCCGTCCGGTCGGTAGACGAGCGCTTCGGCCTGGAAACCCGGCTGATCACCGGTGAAGCCCAGGTCGACGACGAGCTCGGTCTGGTCCCCGGCCCAGTCCTCGGGTACCTCGCCGGAGACATCGAACCAGGTCGTGTCCCAGGGCCGCCCCCATGGCCGGCCGAGTGCGAACGGCTCGAACGGCTTCGTCACGGCGTCGGCGAACGGCACGGGCTCACCGCCGACCGTCCACGCGGTGATCCGGGTCGGGCGGGCGTCGCGGTAGACGGCGGGCCGGATCCGGAACTTGGTGAACCGCCGAACCCGAAGCATCGCCAGGGCGGTGGCGTCGAGCTGCACCCGGCCATTCGGATTGTCGTCAGTCAAGAGAGCGTCTCCTCATTGCGTACTGCTGCGGAACATGGGGCTTGGGGATGCCGGGCAGGGCGCAGCGGCCAGTCGCCGGCGGTGTGATGGGTTGGGGCGGCCGAGGACAGGGGAGGCGGAGGAGGGGAACGGTCAGCCCTTGATGGCGCCGCCCAGGCTCGACCGCATCAGATGCCGCCGCAGGAAGATGTAGAGCACGGCCGGCGGCGCCATGTAGACGAGTGCGCTCGCGGCGAGCACGCCCCAGTCGACCTGGTTGAAGGCGGTGAACGAGCGGAACAGGCCGATCGAGAGCGGATAGAGGTCCGGCGACTGCAGCAGCACCAGCGGGGTGAGGAAGTCGCCCCACACGGCCATGAACGTCAGCATCGCCGCGGCGCCGAGACCGGGGCCGACCAGTGGAAGGATGATCCGGCGGATCGCACCGAACCGCGTGGTTCCGTCGAGCCAGGCGGCCTCCTCCAGCTCATACGGGACGCCGTCGATGGTCCCCTTCAGCAGCCACAAGGTGATCGGCAGGGCGGCCGCGGCTTCGACCAGGATCAGGCCGAGGTAGCTGTCGTCCAGCTGCATCTTGACCATCAGCAGGTACAGGGCCACGATCGTCGCTGGCGGCGGGATCACCCGGATCAACAGGATCGCGTACATGAAGGCCGTGCGTCCGCGGAACCGGTAGCGGGACAGCGCATAGGCGCCGAAGACGCCGCAGGCCAGGTTGAGCGCGGTCGCCGCGAACGACACGATGAAGCTGTTCAGGAACAGCCGCGGCGTGTCGCCGTCGGTGAAGAACCGGACGAAGTTGTCCAGGGTGAACGCCGGCACCCTGACCGTAGGGCCGCCGTTGGCGTCCACCGCCGTGAACACGACCCACGCGAACGGCACGATGCAGAACAGGGCCAGCAGCACCAAAAGGCCGTACTGCAGCGCTCGTTGGACGATCTGCCACGTCGGCTTGCGACGGGGCGGTCGGACGGGGCCGGCGGACACTTGGGGCCGGGCGGTAGTCGTGGCTGCCATCAGACCTCCACCTTGGCCAGCCGGGCGTATGTCGCGCCCAGGATCGTCAGCAGGACGAGAAGGATGACGGAAGCGGCGCTGCCCAGGCCGATCTGGGAGTACTGGAAGGCGTGCTGGAAGATGTAGATGGACGTCAGCTCCGTCCCCTGTCCGGGGCCGCCCTGGGTCAGGAAGTAGACCAGGCCGAAGACGCCGACCGTCGTGATGGTGGTGAGCAGCAGATAGAGGAACACCGGGCCGCGGATCAGCGGCAGCGTGATGTGCCGGAAGATCTGCAGTGCGCTCGCACCGTCCATGCGCGCCGATTCGATCAGCTCGTCGGGGACGTCCTCCAGCGCGGCCTGGAACATGATCATGGCGAACGCGATGCCGCGCCAGACATTGATGATGATCACCGACGCCATCGGATGGTCCTGCAGCGGAGCTGCCGCCCCGGAGCCGAACACGGCGAGCAGCCGGTTGAAGCTGCCGCCCTCATCGGAGGACAGCACGCTCGCCCAGGTCAGCGATGCGACGACCTCGGGCACCACCATCGGCATGAGAATCAGCGTCCCGAAAACGCCCTTGCCGCGCAGCCACTTCTTGCGCAGCAGCAGGGCGGCGAGCATGCCGAGCACCGTCTGCCCGATGATCGCCGACCAGAACACGAACTCGCCCGTGCGGCCCAGCGAGGCGAGGAAGTCCTCGGAGCCGAGCAGGTTCCGGAAGTTCTCCAGCCCGACGAACTGCGGGTCCCGCGCGGCGAAGCCGGTCAACTGCGTGTTGGTGAGGCCGAGATAGACGCTGTAGCAGGCAGGGGCGATCACGAAGACCGCTATCAGGACGACCGACGGACCGAGCAGCAGGGGCAGCGCGCCGCGCTCCCGCCGGCGCCGGCCCGGCGGGCCAGACGGTGCCTTGGCCCGCAGCCGACCCGTGCGGCCGGGCAGGACCTTGGTCCGCCGCGGAATCGGGCTGTCGGACAGGGCCTTGGCGGTGGTCACTCCGCCACCCGATTCCCGCCGAGCAGTTCCTTGGCCTCTTTCGCGAAGTCCGCGGCGGCCTGGTCGCCGTTCGCCTTGCCGGACAGCACCTCCGCCGTCGCGCCCTGCACCGCCTGCGACACCTGGTCCTCGCCGTCCCCCCGTAGCGGGAGGATGCTGGTCTTCAGCTTGCGCTCGGCCTCGAGCAGCGACGGCTCGTCCTTGTACGGGCCGGTACCGGAGAGGTCCTTGCGCGGCGCGACCGCCCCCACCGCGGCCAGCTGCTCGGCCAGCGCCTTCCCGGTGCTCAGCCACTTCGCCAGCTCGACGGCGGCATCGGCGCTCTTGGAGTCGGCGTTGACGCTGTAGCCGAAGCCGCCGGCGTTGATCGAGTACGGCTTGGTGCCCGGTACCAGGGCTGGGTAGTCCCAGGTGCCGACCTTGTCGCGGACGTCCTTGATCGGCGCCGCGCCTTCGGGGCCCCAGTCGTACTTCCATCCCCAGCTGCCCTGGGCGGCGACCGGCAGCGTGCCCTTGGGGAACTTCTTGTACTTCGTCGGCTCCCAGGGGTTCGGGTTCTGCAGGTCCCGGACCGGCAGCAGGCCGTCCTTGACCAGCTTGCCGTAGAGGTCGAAGGTGGCCGACAGGCCCTTGCTCTCGAGCTTCCACTTCGCTGACTTGGCGTCATAGAAGGTGCTGCCGGTGCCGGCCATGATGGGCAGGAAGCCCTCGGCCCACGTTCCGCCGCCCCAGGCGGTTCCGGCGGGTATGACGATCGGGGCCTCACCGGTCTTGTCCTTGACCTGCTTCAGCCTGTCGATCAGCTCGTCCCACGTGCGCGGCTGCGAGGTGTCGACGCCCAGCCGCTTCAGCACGTCCTTTCGGTAGAACAGGCTCTGTACGCTCGCCTCGTGGGGGATGGAGTAGAAGCTGCCGTCGGGCTGGCGCGCGCCGTCCTTCGCGGACTCGTAGTACTGATCCCAGCCGTCCCACTTGTCCAGGTAGTCGTCGAGCTTCAGCAGATAGCCGGCGCCGGCCAGGCCGGTCACGTTGGTGCCGCCCATGTCGATGACGTCCGGCGCGGTGCCGGAGTGGAGCTGCTGCGTGATCTTGGTCTTGAACTGCTCGTCGGTCAGGGGGTCGGCGACCAGCTCGACCTTGACCTCCCGCCCCTGCTTGGCCATCGCCTGCTCGAACTCCGGGAGAAGGTCCTTCACCACATCGGCGCGGGCCTTCTGGAACTCCAGCAGCTTGATGGTCGTCGGGCCGTCCTTACCATCGTCCCCGCCCGAGCTCGAGCAGGCCGCGAGGGCTCCTGTCAGCATTATCCCGGCCATGGCAGCGGCAAAAACACGATTGCGGCTCATCGCGTCACCTCTCCTGAGGGTGGTTCGACTTCATGCTTTTATCAAATGGATCGGGTAAAGTTGGGTGATCGTAAGCAGGAGGCCAGTGTCCC
>NZ_JAYWVC010000086.1:0-32341 GCF_036281785.1 Streptomyces chiangmaiensis
GATGGGGCCATGTCACTCCCGCACGCGATCCTGACCGCCCTGCTGGAGAAGCCGTCGTCGGGACTGGAGCTGACCCGGCGGTTCGACCGGTCGATCGGCTACTTCTGGTCGGCGACCCACCAGCAGATCTATCGCGAGCTGGGGCGGCTGGAGAGCAGAGGCCTCATCCGCGCCCTGCCCGCCGAGCAGCCGGCCCGCGGGCAGAAGAAGTCCTACGAGGTCCTGCCTGCCGGCCGTGCCGAACTGGCCCGCTGGACCGCGGCGTCGCAGGACCCCAAGCCCCGGCGCGATGTGCTGCTGCTGCGGCTGCGGGCCGCGGCCGTCGTGGGCACCGAGGGCATCGAGGCGGATCTGCGGCGCCATCTCTCCCTGCACCAGAAGCAGTTGGCGGAGTACCGGGAGATCGAGGATCGGGACTTCGGACCGGGCAAGGACGCGGTACAGAACCGTCTCCAGCACCTGGTGCTGCGGGCGGGCATCGACCTGGAGACGTTCTGGATCCAGTGGCTGACCCATGCGCTGGAGGAGTTCGGCAGGTTGTCCGCGCAGGAGGGGCGGCCCGGGAGCGGCTGAGGCGTACGCGGGGTCAACGGCCTGTGGTCACTGTCCGCTCCACGGAGAGACCGCCCCAGGTGCCGTCCGGCAGCTTCGCCTGGATGGTCGCCGCGCTGCCTCCGGGTTACGTATGCTGGTGCCGGACTCGGCGTGAACTCGCTTTCGTTTCACAGCAGTTCGGGCCGACGGCGCGGGCCGCTGTCGTCGCTGATCCCGCGCCGGCGAGCGCGGCCGGGTGGCCGGGCCCGATAGGTGCCCGGCCACCCGGCCGCCCGACGACCAGGTCGGTACCGTACTGAGCGGCTTCGGTACCCCGGAGCGCCGTCACTCCTTCCGGTACGTGTACGCCTCCGTGGCGGCCGCCGCCACCGCGGTCAGGTCCGCGCCCGCCGAGGCCGTGACCACCGCGGCGACGGCGCCCTCGACGAAGGGCGCGTCGATCAGCCGGGTGTTCTCCGGGAGTTCGTCGCCCTCGGCGAGCAGCGCCTTCACGGTCAGGACGGCGCTGCCCAGGTCCATGAGCACGGCGACCCCCGCGCCCCGGTCCACCGCGGCTGCCGCGGCGCTGACCAGCTCGGGGCTCGTGCCGAGCCCGCCGTCGGCCGTGCCGCCCGCCGGGGCGACCGGAGCCTTCGTTCCGCCGCCGGCCAGCCCTACGGCCAGTTCGGCGACCGACTCGGCGACGGCGGCGCTGTGCGAGACGAGCACGATGCCTACCAGCTTCTCGAGGGCCTCACTCACCTGCGGCCTCCACGAGTGCGGCGATCAGCAGGGCCGAAGAGGTGGCACCGGGGTCCTGGTGCCCGATGCTGCGCTCGCCCAGGTAGCTGGCCCGGCCCTTGCGGGCCTGCAAGGGCGTCGTCGCGACCGCGCCCTCCTCGGCGGCGGCGCGCGCCGCCTCGAACGAGATGCCGAGGGCGTCCACCGAGGGCACCAGCGCATCGACCATGGTCTTGTCGCCGGGTGCGGCACCCCCCAGCGCCATGACCGCGTCCACGCCGGCCCGCAGCGCCTGCGCCAACTGCTCCTGACTGACCTCCGCAGCGTCCCCGAAAGTCTTGCCGGTGCGGCGCAGCAGCGTGCCGTACAGCGGACCGGACGCGCCGCCGACCGTCGAGATGAGCTGCCGGCCCGCGAGCTGGAGAACCGCGCCGGGGGTGTCCGGCGCCTCCTTCTCCAGGGTGGCCGTGACCGCGCGGAACCCGCGCCGCAGGTTGCTGCCGTGGTCGGCGTCGCCGATGGGCGAGTCGAGCGCGGTCAGCCATTCCGCCTCACGGTCGACGGACGCGGCGGCCGCCGTCATCCAGCGGCGGAAGAAGTCGGCGTCGAGCACTGGATCTCCTTGCGTGGTATGGAAATTGACCTCACTCACCTGCCCCAGCGCAGCGCCGGCGTGCTGACCGGTGCGTCCCACAGCCGCAGCAGTTCCTCGTCGACCTGGCACAGAGTGACCGAGGCGCCGGCCATGTCCAGGGACGTGACGTAGTTGCCGACCAGCGTGCGGGCCACGGGCACGCCCCGCTCGATCAGCACCCGCTGCACCTCCGCGTTGTACCCGTACAGCTCCAGAAGGGGGGTCGCACCCATCCCGTTGACCAGGACCAGTACAGGATTGTCCGGCTGCAGGTCGTCCAGGACGGCCTGCACCGAGAAGTCGGCGATCTCGCGGGCGGTCATCATCGGCCGCCGCTCGCGCCCCGGCTCGCCGTGGATGCCGATGCCCAACTCCAGCTCACCCGGCGGGAGGTCGAAGGTAGGCGTGCCCTTCGCGGGCGTGGTGCCGGCGCTGAGGGCGACACCGAAGCTGCGGGAGTTCTCGTTGACCTGCCGCGCGACGGCCTGCACGCGCTCCAGAGGCTGCCCCTCGTCCGCCGCCGCGCCCGCGATCTTCTCCACGAAGAGGGTGCCGCCGGTGCCGCGCCGGCCCGCGGTGTAGAGGCTGTCGGTGACGGCGACGTCGTCGTTGACCAGGACCTTCGCGACCTGGATGCCCTCGTCCTCGGCGAGCTCGGCCGCCATGTCGAAGTTCAGCACGTCGCCGGTGTAGTTCTTGACGATGAACAGCACCCCCGCGCCACTGTCCACGGCCGCCGCCGCGCGCACCATCTGGTCGGGTACGGGGGAGGTGAAGACCTCGCCGGGACAGGCCGCCGACAGCATGCCCGCACCGACGAAGCCGCCGTGCAGCGGCTCGTGCCCGGAGCCGCCGCCCGACACGATGCCCACTTTGCCGGCGACCGGGGCGTCCCGGCGCACGATCACCCGGTTCTCCACGTCGATGATCAGCTCGGGATGCGCTGCCGCCATGCCCCGCAGCGCGTCGGCGACCACTGTTTCCGGAACGTTGATCAACATCTTCACGGGTACCTCCTGGTGAGCCTGACAGTGCCCCCCGACCTGCTGATTCCCTGGCCGGAGTGGATGGTGGGTGCGGTTTGGGTCTCGGCGGTCCGTGGTGATCGGCAGCAGCCTGCGGTGGGTGGGCGCCGGTCGGTGGCCGACGTCACCGACCGGCCGTCAGGCAGGCCCTTCATACGGATGGGTGGTGTCGGCAGTGCACCTTTGGAAGTATCGGCGCTCGGGACGCGATGGTCACGTGGGCGGACGTTCTTGGATGCGGGCGTCGCACGTCGGCTCGGTTTCAGCGCCGACCGTGTTCCGCACCGTCTCGCGCCGTGCCGGAGCGCGGGGCGTGGCGAGGGATTCAACTCCCTTCGTGTGCCTGGAGCCCGCCAGGCGACGCGAGTCACCGGGTCCGCGCGCCTGCCCGCGGCGTGGGCCGCCCCCGTCGTCCGTGGGCCGTTCATGGAAGGATCTTCTGGCATGGAATTCTCCGAGGTCGTCCGTCGCCGGCGCATGGTCCGGCACTACTCCGACAAGCCACTGGCTCCTGAGACGATCGAGCGGATCCTCGCCTCCGCCGTCCGGGCGCCGTCTGCCGGTTTCTCCCAGGGATGGGCGTTCCTCGCCCTCACCGACCCCGCCGATCGCGCACGCTTCTGGCCGTTCGTGCCCACACGTGTCGAGAACACCCCCACCATGCAGGACGCTCCGCTGGTCGTCGTGCCGCTGGCCCACAAGGCGGCCTACCTCGAGCGCTACGCCGAACCCGACAAGGGCTGGGAAGACCGCGCAGAGGCCCGCTGGCCCGCGCCGTACTGGTACATCGACACCGGGATGGCCGCCCTCCTCATGCTGCTGACGGCCGTCGACGAGGGTCTCGGCGCCTGTTTCTTCGGCATCATGCCGACGCAACTGAAGCCGTTCCGGGAGGAGTTCGGCATCCCGGACGAGTACGACCCCATCGGCGGAATCACCGTCGGCTACCGGGCGGACGACCTCCTGCCGCAGACCGCCGCGGTTGCGCAGCGCCGCCGTGACCTGGACGACGTCGTCCACCGGGGCCACTGGGGCCGGCACTCCTGACCGTGGGCCGTCCCGGCCCGGGGCACGCTGCACGCGCCGCGGCCGGGGCGGACGGCGGCCCGTGGGTCCGCTGGAGGTGAGCAGTCATCGAGGTGAGCGGTCAGGGGTGGCCGCCTCGCCCCGAGCTGTGCGGATGCGGGTGCGGGCCGCGTTCCCTAGCGTGGCAGGCGTCGAAGTCTCCGTCTGGAGGGACCTGCCATGGCCGTGCCCCGGATTGTGATCGTCGGTGGCGGATTCGCCGGGATGGAGACCGCGCGCAAGCTGGAGCGGATCCTCCGGCCCGCGGATGCTTCGCTGAGGCTCGTCACCCCCTACGACCACCAGCTGTATCTGCCGCTGCTGCCGCACGTCGCCTCCGGGATCCTCACCCCGCAGTCGGTCGCGGTCTCGTTGCGCCGCCTGCTGCGCCGTACGGTCATCGTGCCCGGCGGGGCTGTCGGCGTCGACCCCGGTGCCAAGGCCGTGGTGGTCCACAAGATCAACGGCGAGACGACCGTAGAGCGCTACGACTACCTGGTGCTGACTCCGGGCAGCGTGACGCGCCAGTTCGACATCCCGGGTGTCGACCGTCACGCGGTGGGCATGAAGACGCTGGCCGAGGCGGCCTGGGTGCGCGACCACGTCATCTCCCAGCTGGACCTGGCGGCGGCGAGTTCCGACCTCTCCGAGCGCGCGACAAGACTGCAGTTCGTGGTGGTCGGCGGCGGATACGCCGGTACCGAGACCGCCGCCTATCTGCACCACCTCACCACCGCCGCCGTCAAGCGCTACCCGGGCCTCGACCCCGCGCTCATCAAATGGCACCTCATCGACATCGCGCCCAAGCTCATGCCCGAACTGGGCGACCGGCTCGGCGCCAAGGCCCTCACCATTCTGCGGCGGCGGGGCCTGGACGTCTCCCTCGGGGTCTCGGTCGCGAAAGCCACGGAGAACACCGTGACCTTCACCGACGGCCGCGAGCTGCCCTGCCACACCCTCATCTGGACGGCCGGGGTGGCCCCCAGCCCGTTGATCGCCACGCTGGACGCCGAGACCGACCGGGGGCGGCTGGTGGTCCGGCCGGATCTGCGTGTGCCCGGCCTCGACGGGGTCTTCGCACTGGGGGACGCCGCCGCGGTGCCCGACCTGGCCAGGAACGAGGGCGCGGTCTGCCCGCCCACGGCCCAGCACGCCATGCGTCAGGGGTGGAGTGCCGCGAAGAACATCGCGGCGACGTTGCACGGGACGCCGCTCAGCCCCTACCGGCACCGGGATCTGGGGCTGGTCGTGGACCTCGGGAGCGCTGATGCGGTGTCCAAGCCGCTCGGCGTCGAACTCACCGGCGTTCCTGCGCAGGTCGTCGCGCGCGGCTACCATCTCGCGGCACTGCGTACGGTTCCGGCCCGCCTGCGCACCGTGACGAACTGGACCCTGAACGCGCTGGCGGGCTACGACTTCGTGCGGACCGGCTTCCAGGCGGAGCGTCCGGCCACGCTCAAGGACTTCGAGCGCACCGACGTCTATCTCACGCCCGATCTGATCGCCTCGCACACGGCGCACGGGAAGGGACACTGACGAAAGCCCCTTGGACACGGGTCCCGAGATGCGGGACGTGGCCGGCCCGCGGCCGCACGGGTTTGACATGCTCGGCACCGGCTACCCGCACCATGTGACCACGACATCCCAACAGGAGGTCTACCGCTTCCTGGAGGATCGCTTCGCATGCGCGCAGACATGCACCCAATGTGCGCGGGTGTGTGCCATGCGAGCGAGCCTCGCGGAACCGGACGGGACCCACGATCAGGAACTGCTGCGGCGCAAGGGCATCATGTGCGCGGAGGTGTGCGACGCCACCTGCCGTGCGCTCTCCGAGGAGGAGCGGCAGGACGAGAGCGGTATCCGGGGTCAGCTGGAGTGGTGCCGGGTCGCCTGCCTGGAGTGCGCGCACGTGTTCGATGAGGACCCCGGCGGTGCGGAGGTCGCACGGGTCTGCCACGCCTGCGCCCGGGCCTGTACGGATTTCCTCGAGACGTTGAGCTGACGGACGGCGGCGATGGCCCGTGCGGCGGGCGGCCGTCCCGCCGGGCGGCGGGCTTCCCCGTTCACCGCCATTCCCAATTTCTGAAACACGTTCTACGGTGTGCGCCGTCAGGACCGGCCTTGGGGAGCCTGGAGGCGCCGTGCATCTCGACTACACGCCCGAGCAGCAGCGGTTGCGCACCGAACTGCGTGGCTACTTCGCCCGGCTGGTGCCGGACGACGGCGCGCCCATCGCCGACTCCGCGGCTCAGAAGCGGTTCTACCGTGACACCATCCGCCGCCTCGGCGCCGAAGGCTGGCTCGGTGTGGGCTGGCCGAGGGAGTACGGTGGGCGCGGGCTGACGCCCATGGAGCAGTTCATCTTCTTCGACGAGGCCGCCCAGGCGGGCGTCCCGCTGCCGCTGATGGCGCTGAACACCGTCGGACCGACGCTGATGCGGTTCGGCACGGACGAGCAGAAGGCGTACTTCCTGCCGAAGATCCTCTCCGGCGAGATCGACTTCGCGATCGGCTACAGCGAGCCGGACGCCGGCACGGACCTGGCGTCCCTGAAGACGCGCGCGGTGCGCGACGACGCGGGGGACTACGTCGTCAACGGGCAGAAGATCTGGACCACCAACGGCGACACTGCCGACTGGGTGTGGCTCGCCGTGCGCACGGACCCCGAAGCCCCTTTGCACAAGGGCATCACCATGCTGCTCGTGCCGACCTCCGACCCCGGCTACTCCTGCACGCTCATCCACACGCTCGCCTCGCACGACACCACCGCCAGCTACTACGAGAACATCCGGGTCCCGGTCTCCCGTCGCGTCGGCGAGGAGAACAAGGGCTGGCGGCTGATCACCAACCAGCTCAACCACGAGCGCGTCACCCTGGCCGCACACGGCACCATGGCGATCCGCGCCCTGCACGACGTACAGCGCTGGGCCATGGAGACCAAGCTCGCCGACGGCCGCCGCGTGATCGATCTGTCCTGGGTCAGGCGCCGCCTCGCTCGGACGCACACGAAGCTGGACGCGATGAAGCTCCTCAACTGGCGGATGGTGAACGCCGTTCAGGAGGGCACGCTCACCCCGCAGGACGCCTCGGCCGTCAAGGTCTACGGGTCCGAGGCGCGCCGCGACGCGTACGCCTGGCTCATGGAGATCGTGGCCGCCGCGGGAGGGCTGAAGGAGGGCTCGGCGGGCGCCGTGCTCCACGGCGAACTGGAGCGCGGCTACCGTTCGGCCGTGATCTTCACCTTCGGCGGAGGCAACAACGAGATCCAGCGCGAGATCATTTCCTGGATCGGCCTGGGGATGCCGAGGGTGCGCAGGTGACGTCCTTGCGACGACGCGTTCTGGTCGGCACAGAACGGGGACGGGTGGGACCAAGATCCCTCAGCCCTTCCCCGAAGCAGGGACGGACGATTCAGGCCGCATTCACTCCGTGGTGAACACCTCGTCATATGCGAGGCGAGGCAACCGCTGGAGCCACGCGTTCTCGCCCGGCTTGCCGACGTTCACCACGGCGAGCACTCCGTGCTCGCCGTCGGGGAAGAACTCCTTGTCGATGCCCTGGGCGTCGAATCCGGTCATGGGGCCGGCCGCCAGACCGGCGGCGCGTACACCCAGGATGAAATACCCCACCTGAAGGGCGGCGTTGAATCGTGCGGACTCGACGCGACCCTCGCGCTCGGCGAAGAAGACGTCCTTGGCCTGCGGAAAGCGCGGAAACAGGGTAGGCAGTTCCCGGTGGAACTCGTAGTCGGCCGCAAGGATCACGGTCAGCGGCGCGGTAGCGGTCTTGGCCTGGTTGCCCTCGGCCATATGCCGGACCAGGCGCTCGCGGGCTTCCTCGGACCGGATGAGGACCGCGCGCAGCGGCTGCTGGTTCATGGAGGTGGGTGCGAACTTCACGAGGTCGTAGATGGCGCGCACCTGCTCATCCGTCACCGGTTCGTCCGTGAAGGAGTTCGCAGTGCGTGCGTCGCGGAAGAGAATGCTTTGGGCCGCTGCGTCGATGACGAGAGACATGGACACCTCCGGGTCGTGAGACGTAGGGAGGCGCTGACGAATTGCCGACTCGCAGCCGATCGAAAGCGCCATCACCGATGGATCGGCAACATGAGAGCGGGCGGCGATCCGCTGGGCCCACCTCATTTCACGACCCTACGAGCGTTTCCGCCGGTCTCCATCGCGTGAATGAGTGATTTCGCCGGAGGCAGTCGGGGCCTGGAGTCGGTGAATCACCGGTGACCACCGGAGCGGTCGAGAACATGGCCGGCCCGGGAAATCGCCATCCGGGCCGGAGGCTCGTGGACGGTGGCGACACCAAGACATCGGATGTGACTCGCGGCGACGCTGTTCGACCGGCCTGTGCCCGCCAGGCCCAGCCCGTCCTGGCCACCGGGCCCTTTCCTCACCCCCTGCGGCGAGGGCGCCGCGTCGCGTGGACATCCCGCAGATGCGTCATATCGGTCGCGATCCCGGGGCCACGGTGCCTGTGCTCGTCCCGCGAACAAGGTATTTCCACGCCCATTCCCGCTATCACTCATGGAATTCGTTGACGCGCATCATCCGAGTGTCGACGCTTTCTTCCATAAACAGAGGTGCGGCCGGACCTGGGGAATTCTGATGAAGACATTCGTGCATCGGGGTCAGATCACCAAGGTGGTCTTCGGCAGCGGTACGCGCAGCCGTATCCCTGAAGAGGCCGACGCTCTCGGATGCCATCGGGTGCTCATCCTGTGCACACCCGGTCAAGCGGACCAGGCAGCGCCGATCCGCGACCTGCTCGGTGCCGCAGCCGTGGGGACATTCGCCGAAGCGGCCGCGCATACCCCTGTCGAGGTCACGGAGAAGGCGGTCGCGTACGCCGGAACCGTGGGAGCGGACTCCGTGCTCGCCGTGGGCGGTGGATCGACCGTCGGCCTCGGCAAGGCCATCGCCGTGCGGACCGGTCTTCCGCAGTTGGCGTTGCCCACCACCTATGCCGGCTCGGAGATGACGCCGATCCTCGGAGAGACCGAGGGCCGCAGGAAGACGACCCGGCGGCTGCCGGACGTGCTGCTCGACACGGTGGTGTACGACGTCGACCTGACGCTCACGCTTCCCGTGGAGATATCGGTGGTCAGCGGCATCAACGCGATGGCACACGCCGTGGAGACCCTCTACGCACAGGATCGGGACCCGATCGCCTTCCTGATGGCCGGTGAAGCGCTCGATTCCCTCACCCGATCCCTTCCGGTCATCGCGCGGCGTCCGGACGACGCCGAGGCGCGGGCGGATGCGTTGTACGGGGCGTGGCTGGCGGGCACGTGCCTCGGCACGGTGGGCATGGCACTGCATCACAAGGTGTGCCATGTGCTGGGCGGCACGTTCGGGCTTCCGCACGCCGAGACCCACGCAGTCGTCCTGCCTCACGTGGTCGCCTACAACGGGCCCGCGGCCCCCGAAGCCATGGCGCGCATCATGCAGGCGCTTTCGGGGGACGACGCCGCGAGCGGGCTCTTCGACTTCGCCGGGCGGCTCGGCGCACCCAGGGCGCTGCGGGACCTCGGCATGCCGGAATCGGGGATCGAGCAGGCGGCCGAACTCATCGTGCGGGACGGCTACTGGAATCCACGGCCAGTGGATCGGGCCGCCGTCCGCGCCCTCCTGAGCCGCGCATGGGCCGGGCGGACGCCGTGGACGTCACCCGGCAACGAACACCCCCAGCCCGGCCCCGTCATCGAACACCCGAACACCACTGGAGTGCGCCATGCGTGATCTGACCAGCGACACCATCACCGAGGCTGTGATCTCGACCATGCGGGACACCAAGGACTCCCGCGTCGCGGAGATCCTGGAATCACTGGTGCGGCACGTACACGCGTTCGTGCGTGAGGTGGAACTGACGGAGGAGGAGTGGGCCCGGGGAGTGGACTTCCTGACGCGCACAGGGCAGATGTGCACGCCGACGCGGCAGGAGTTCATCCTGCTGTCCGACGTGCTGGGCGTCACCATGCTGGTCGACGCCCTGGGCAATCGACGCCCCGCCGAAGCGACACAGAACAGCGTCCTCGGTCCCTTCTTCAGGGACGACAGGGCGCAGTTCCCGGACGCCGCCGACATCTCCGGGGGTCTGCCCGGCACCCCCCTGTTCTTCGAGGGACGTGTCGTGAACCGGGAGGGAGCGCCGGTGGCCGGCGCCGCGGTGGACGTCTGGCACAGTGATGCGGAGGGCCATTACGACGTGGATGTGCCCGGACAGGTCGACCCGGCCATGCGCGCACTGTTCCGGACCGACGAGACGGGACACTTCAGTTTCCGTTCCATTCGCCCGTCCAGCTACCCGATACCCGGTGACGGCCCGGTCGGCGAACTCATGAGCGCGACCGGCAGGTCGCTCATGCGACCCGCCCATGTGCACCTGTTGATCGTGGCTCCGGGGTTCCAGCGCGTGACCACCATGCTGTTCCCTTCGGACGATCCGTACCTGGACGCGGACCCGGTGTTCGGGGTCAAGGAGTCGCTGGTCGAGTCCTTTGACGCGTACGAGGCCGACGCCGGGCCCTGCCGCGAGCTGACCGACGAGCCGTACACCGTGCTGCGTCGCACCTTCGTCCTCGAACCCCTCGCCGTGGACTGAGCGCCACTGCCGGCGAACACACCGTCGAGAGGCGGTCATCCATGAGGAGCAGCGATCCGGGTGAAACGGGTGGTGTCCTGCCCCGGTTGCCCAGCCATGTCATACCCCGACCGAGGCTGGTCCGCAGAATCCATCAGTTGCTGGACCGGTACTCGGTACTCGTCATGGCGGCTTCGGCGGGGTCGGGCAAGACGACCGCCGCGGTCCAGGCCGTTCAGGAGCTGTCCAGTCCTGTCGTCTGGGTATCGCTCGCTGCGATGTCCGGCGACGCCGATCACGGTGCCGGTGATTCCGGCGCTGACGGGACGACGCTGACACGCCTTCTCGTGGGAGCCCTCGCGCCCCACGTGCCGGCCGCGGCGACCGCACTGACCGGTGCACTGGCGCGAGGACTCTCAGCATCGGAGGTCGGTGCTCTGCTCGCCAGGAGGCTCGCGGGCACGGATGTGGTGCTGGTGCTCGACCGCGTGGAGACGATCGATGGCTGCACCGGTGCGGAGGGGTTGCTCGCCGCACTGGTCGGGAGTCTGCCGGCAGGGCCGCGGCTGGCACTGATCTCCCGAGTGGATCTGCCCCGAGGCCTTCGCGGTCTCGGCGATGTCCATCGCGTCGCCTTCCTCGAGGACGGGGACCTGGCCTTCGACGTGGCTGAGGCCGAAGAAGCCCTGCAGGCCATCGACCGACGCGACGACGCGTGCCGACTGGTCGATGCGATGGGCGGTTGGGTCACCGGAGTCCTGTACGACTGGTCGGGTGCCGATCCCTCCGCCTCCGCGGCACAGCACGATCGCCTCGCGGCCGAACTGCTGGCCCAGCTCACGCCCGTGGAGGAGTCGCTGCTGGTCCGCACGAGCCTGATCGACGACGGTGTGACGGCCGAGCGGGCGAATACCCTCGGACTGGTGTCGCCGGACCGGACGATGGCCGCCCTCCGTGGCCGACAACTGCCGCTCACCTGGTCCCCCGACGGCGGTCGGATGGTCGCCCTGCCGCGGTTCCGCCACTATCTCCAAGGCGAGTTCGGACGCCTGGACGAAAACACCCTGTGTGAGTTGCGTCGGAGCTACGCCTCGTTGCTCCAGGGCAGGGGGCGCCACGAGGATGCCGTGGCCGAGCTGCTCATGAGTGGCGACACCGACACCGCTCGATACGTCGCAGAACGTGCCCTGCCCGATGTACTGAGCCGGCTCGATCTGGCGACCGCCGAGAGCTGGCTGGACCGCATGCGCCCGGCGCCCCGACCGCTCACACCGAGCCTCGCGGCAGCAGGGCTCCGCGTCGCCTTCGGGCTCGAACAATGCTGGCGGGGCGTGCAGTTGGCCGACCAGCACGGTCGTGCCTGGTGGAGCGGGCTCGCCGGACAGCCGGGTGGCGCGGAGGACCTGGCCCTGCTGGTGTGGTGCTTCTGGCACGTGGGGAGGATCGACGATGCGCGCGAGATCGTACGCGTCATGCCTCCCGGGCACCCTCGCGACATCGCGGCGGCTCTGCTGGCTCTGGCGGACAACGGCACACTCCACCTTGCCCCGGACCTTCTCGACCGCGGCGCGGGCCCCCTCGAGGCCATGGTGATGCGCATCGCCCACATGGCTGGGCAGGTGCGCGAACCGCAGGACGGGTTGTCCGGCGCTTGGCGGAAGGTGGCGGGGATGCCATGGACGGTCGCCGCACTGCGCAACGAGGGACGCTTCTCCCAGGCGTTGGAGGCATACGCGGCGGTCGGAGACGGACCGCGGCCCGTCTGGCTGGCGGCGATCGAGGCCGCCGAGCTGATGGCGGATCTCGGACGCCGGGACGAGGCGTGGGTCGCACTGCTGGCCGGGCGGGAGCGGATCGCATCGACCGGTTCCCGTGTGTACGAGATCCTCAGCCTGCTCCTTGAGGCAAAACTGGCCCTGCGTCTGGATCACGACCTGCCGCGGGCGGCTCGGGCGCTCGCCGATGCGGAGCGCAGGGGGTGCGCGAACTACGCGTTCACCACGGAACTGGCAGGCATCTGGCGAGGCCTGGAGCTGCTGCTGGCCGGTCGCGACCAGGAGGCCGTGGTCCACCTCACCACTGTGGTGTCCGCCATGCGCATGGGCGGTGGGCGTCTGGAACTTCCCACGGCGGCCGTCTACTTGAGCGAGGCGTTGTGGCGCACCGGCGATGAGGACGGTGCGGATGCCGCTGCCGACCTGGCTCTGGAGGTTGCCACGGACCAGGGATCCCGCAATCTGCTGTTGCAGGCTCTGGAGGACGTGCCCTCCGTCGCCGTGCGGCGGGCCGACGCGGAACCCACGCACTCCTCACGCTGGCACGAGCTCGTGTCCGCGCTCTCGGCCGCGAGACCGGTGACCGGGTGCGCGGTACCCCGACTGACGCTCGAGGATCTCGGCCCGGTGCGGCTGGTCGCCGATGGGCGGGAGGTTCACCCGCGCCTGGCCAAGAGCGTGGAGTTGCTCGCCTACCTGTTGTCCCGGCCCGCGGTGAGCGCCAGGCGTCAGGCCCTTTTGGAGGCGTTGTTTCCTGGACGGAGCGGCGCCACGGGGCGCAGTTACCTTCGGCAGGCGGTCTACCGGCTGCGCGAGGTGCTGCCCGACGGGCTGTCGCTCCTTCAGGACGGTGATGTGTACAGGCTGACACCTGCCTCCGCCTTCGTGAGCGCCTCAGGGACCCTCCAGCGACTGCTGGCCGAGGCCGCACGGCAGGACGGCCGGCACCGGTGGGACACCCTTCAACGCGCCCTGGCCATCGCCGAACGCGGCTCCTACTTCGACTCCCTCTCGACGCACTGGCTTGACACCAGGCGTGCCGAACTCGACGGCGCCGTCCTGCAGGCCCGCGTGGACGCGGCGACCGTGGCGCTGCACCTCGGCCGCGTCCGGGAGGCCCGTCGGCTCGCGCGTGCCGTGCTGGACAGCGATCCCTACCGGGAACAGGCCTGGCGACTCGCTCTGTGCGCCGCGCAGGCGGTCGGCTCGGACGATGAACTGCTCGACTTGTACCGCGGCTATCTGCGCGCCATGAAGGAGCTCGGAGTGCCACCCTCCGCGGACCTGAGACGCCTGGTCGACCGACTGCGCCAATGAGCCGACAGACCGTGTGAACGCCAGGCGACGTCGGGCTCAGGACGCGATTTCCCCGGGATTAACAGCCGGAATTGCACGCTTCACATCAGGCACCGGGGCCCAGCCCCACTTTCACGGAGGTCCTCCGATGATTGAAACCCTTGACATGACAGTCGATTTCCGAGCCACGATGAGCAGGCTCGCCACGGGTGTCAGCGTGATCACCACCCGCTCTGGAAGCACGCCCGTCGGCATGACGGCGAGCGCCGTGTCAGCCCTGTCCCTGGACCCGCTTCAGTTGCTCGTGTGCATCAGCAATCACCTGTACACGCGGACCGCGATCGCGGAGCACGGCCGCTTCGCCGTCAATGTCCTCGGCGAGGACAGCGAGCACCTGGCACGGAACTTCGCCGCCTCCAAGCCGGACAAGTTCGCCGGCGTCGAGACCGTCGACGACCACGGTGTGCCGGTGTTGAAGGACGCCATCGCAGCGGTCGTGTGCGATGTCGCCGAGATGCTTCCCGGTGGCGATCACACCATCTTCGTGGGCGGCGTCCGCTATTGCATACACAGGGCGGAGGCCCGACCGCTGCTCTACTTCGCGGGAGGTTTCGGCTCGCTCAGGTCCTAGTCCTGGTGGCAGCGGCCGGAAGAAGGCTGCCGCGGGGCTCGTGACCGGCCCACTACCGCCCCCGACGTCCGGCTCATTCGAGGCGAGCCATGGCCGTCGGGGGCTCCCCTCGTCCCCACGACCCCAGGGAACGTGCCATGACCAGCTCCGTGCCGATCTTCAAGCTGCGCCCTCCGGCCCAGCCCCCGCATCTTCTGACACGCCGGCGTCTGCTGCGTCGGATTGACGCCGCGTCGGAGCCCGTGGTGGTGGTCTCCGCGCCGGCCGGTGCCGGGAAAACGGTGCTCCTGACCGAGTGGTCGCGAGGCCTGGCGGCTCGCGAAGGGTGCGCCTGGCTCAGCCTGGACGCGTACGACAACGCCCCGGGCCGGCTCTGGGCAGGAATTCTGCGGGCGTTGCACCACGTGCGACCGGAACTGTCCGTTTGCCTCGAGAGCGACGAGTGGACGCTCGCCGCATGGCTCGAGGAGATTCTGCCGAGCCTTTTGACCGGACTGAGCGGAGAGGCACCGCTCACGCTGATCCTCGACGGATTGGAATCCATCACGGACACCGACGCGGTCGGCACGCTGGCGGACTTCCTGACAAGGCTTCCGCAGGGCTTCCGCGTCATTCTGTCGACCCGGCACATTCCCGGAAGGCCCCTTCCGGTCCTGCGCGCCCGGGGTCTGGTCGCCGAACTCGACCAGCACGACCTGGCCTTCACCCTTGGGGAAGCGCAGGCAGTGCTGACCGACCTGCTCGGGTCCGCTCCGACCGCGGACACGTCGAGCGCACTGTACGAGGCCACCGAGGGATGGGCCGCGGGGCTGTGCATCATGGGGCGCGCCCTGGCCCGCTCGGCCAACGAGGCTGGCACGGAAGGGAACTTGGCCCGTGGCAGGCAGGCAGTCATCGACTATCTGGCCACCGACGTGCTCTACCGGCTCACCACCGAAGAGCGTGAGTTCCTGCTGCGCACCAGTGTGCTCGACGAACTGAGTGCTGGGCCGTGCCAGGCCCTCGCCGGGGACCGGGCGGGCGTACTGCTGCGCGAGCTGGCGCGTACCGTGCAACTGCTCGTGCCCGTCGCCGCCGATCCGTCGGCGTACCGGCATCACCGAGCACTGTCTGCGCTGCTGGCCGACGTCCTGAGGTCCGAAGGCCCGGACACCGTCGTGTCCCTGCACCGCTCGGCGGCGCAGTGGTACTCCCGGCGGCAGGAGACGACCGCGGCCGTACGGCACTGGGTGCTGGGCGGCGACGAGTCGGCGGCCGTCGCGTCGGTCCTCGACGGTTGGGAGAAGGCGATCTCGGCCGGCCGTAGTGCAGAGGTCGCGCATTGGCTGGACCTCTTGCCGCCCCGCATGGTCGCCGCCGACGCGAGATTGTGCGTCGTGGCGGCGATGGCGGCTCTCTCCGCAGGCGCCCCGGAAACGGCCCGTCGTTGGCTGGATGTGGCCCAGCTCAGACAGACGGGCCCGGAGACACTCGGCGAAGGCAGCACGGTGTCGGGTGCGACAGCCGTTGCTCAGGCCGTCGCCTGCTGCCTGGAAGGGGAGGTCCTGACTGCCGACCGTCTCGGCGAATCCGCTGTTGCCGACACCAAGCCGTTGACTTCCTGGCGCGCCCTGGCCCGTACGTCTCGCGGTGCGGCTCTGCTGTGGACCTGCCGGTACGAGGAGGCGGAGGCGCTGCTCGGTGAGGCGACCCGTGATGCGCATGCCGCCGGGCACGGCCTGGCACTCGTCCGCGCACTGGGTCTGCGGGCGCTGTGCGCGCTGCTGGCCGGACGGCACGAGCCGGCGCGAATTCTGAGCGACGAGGCCCTTGGGGCGGCTGCGGCGGCCGGCCTGGGCGGTCACTTCGTCGCTGCGTCTGCCTACATCGGCCGGGCCGGGCTGCTCCTGGAAGAGGGAGAGGCAGAAGAGGCCGAACGGGTTCTGGCCGGCGCGGAAGCGGCGCTGGCGGGCTCACCCCGGACGGGATGCGAACCCCACGTACGCGCCTTGTGTCATGCCACGCGGGCACGACTTGAGAGTGCGCGGCACAAGACGGACGCGGCGCGGGCGGCCCGAGAGGCGGCCGAGCGCGCCGCGGCACGGTGCGAGTCGCCAGGGGTGCTGACCGTCCTGCTCGGCCGGGCGGGCGAGGACACGGCCGTGACGCCTGCCGCGCCCGGCCCCCAAAATCTGTCGCTGGGTGAGCGCCGAGTGCTTCGCGCCTTGTGCGGTCCGCTGACGCTGCGTGAGATCGCCGCCGAATTCTATGTGTCACACAACACCGTCAAGACACAGGTACGGGCGATCTTCCGGAAACTCGACGCGCACGACAGGAGCGAAGCGGTCGCAAGGGCCCGGGCGTGCGGCGTTCTCTGACCCGGGCCCTTGCACCCTGCTACGAGGCGTCCTGGCGTCGGGCGTAGTCCGCCTGAGCCGTGTACGCCGTCTCGTTCTGCTCGTCGCCCTCGCTCTCGATGCCGCAGACCTTGCGCGCGAGGTCGGCCATGCTGCCGCTCGGGGACATCTCGGCGCGCTTCATGGTGAGGGTGCGGATCGCCAGCAGAGGCGTGCCGTTGAAGTTCTCGAAGGTGCTGATGCGGCTGCCCCAGTCGGACAGGAACAGGTCGCGGATCACGCGGCTGATCTTCAGCCGGTCGTGCGGCCTGCCGACCGGTCCCGTCTGCAGCGCCTCCAGCCACGGCCGCAGCTCGGGCCGCTGCCACTGCCCCTCGGTGGGGAAGATGAGCGAGGCACGTCCGGCCAGGTCGACGACCTCGTGGACCATGCCGGCGATGTTCTCGAGGTAGAACGCCCGCCCGAAGTCGAACATCAGGACGTTCGGCTTGTAGATGCCGCCGGGCGTGTGGAACCCCTCGTCCTCCGAAGCGATCACATGCGCCTTGAGGGTCTGGTGGAAGCCGGCGAACCGGGCGATCCGGGTCTGGACCGGCGGCAGTTGGTATGTGCCGATGTGCTCGGTCATCAGCAGGACCAGACCGAGCATCAGCTCGGCGCGCACCATCTGGCGTACCAGCGCCTGGTAGTGCAGCCAGTCGAAGACGCGCTGCGGGTACAGCGAGGCGTGCTTGGGGTTACCGATGTGGAACACCCGGTTCCAGGGGATGAGCACGTCCTCGAAGACGATGACGCTGTCCAGTTCGTCGCCCTGGGATGCGAGCGGGTGCTCGACTTCCTCGCCGTCGCGGACGTTGCTCTCCCGGCAGATGATGGTGACCCCGGGAGTGTTGGGCTTGACCGCCCCGAAGATGATCTGCTCCGGCAGGATGCCGGGACGGTAGAAGACGCCGATGTGGATCCAGTCCCCGAAGGCCGCTCCGGTGCTGATCGCCTTCACACCCCGCACGGTGATGCCCTCGTCCGAGGTGCCCACCACCTGCAGGGCGGGGGACTCGGCCTGCGCGGATTCGCGCGAGCGGTCCGTCTGCGGGTCGACGAACGCCGGTGTCGCGTTGAGGTCGGCCTCCCGCACCTCGTTCCAGAAGCCGATGATTCCCTCGGTCAGGTCCCTGCCGTCGGTGCCGACGGACTGACTGCTCCAGGGCTCCGGGTCGTCGACGTAGGTCAGCAGGACGTAGTTGTTGACATCCGGTGTGCGCGGTGTCGCCCCGCCGCCGAGTTCCCGCAGCACCGTCTCCATGTAGCGCCGCTTGCGCTGCAGGTCCTCCTTGGAGCGGTGCTGGAACCACGTCATGGAGCGCCTGACGCCCTCTTCGTCCACGAACGTCATGACGTCCTGGAGATCCGGGCGGTGGTGCAGGTCGTAGAAGTCCGCGATCCTGCTGGCATAGGCCCGAGTCTTGGGGTGCGTGGCCACGTTCTCGACGAGCTCGTCGCCCACCCACACCCTGCGGCCGTCGTTCAGGGCCGCCAGGTAGTCCTTGCCTGTACGCACGTCGTGCTCCTCTCCAAGGGCAAGAGATCTGGACGGCATGGAGCATGCGTCGCGGCCGGGTGAGAGGACGGCGCGGAACCGGCAATCACCCGGGTGAAAGCGTCGACCACAGGGGAACCGACGTTGAGGGCGAAGTGGCCGTGCGGCATGCTTGCCGCATGGGCAGCACAGACCCCACGGACGACCGTTTCCGTGGGCGCGGGAACCAGGCCATGACCCGGCTGCGCCTCAGGGGACGGGACCGCGAACTCGCGGCTGTCCGTGAGGCCCTGAATGCGGTGCGTGGCGGACGGGGTGCCTGCGTCGTCGTGGAAGGCGCGCCCGGCGTGGGCAAGAGTCGGCTGCTCGCCGAGTTGGATGCGATGGCACGGCGATGCGGGTTCGACGTGGTGTCCGTACGGGCCGACGAGCTCGACCAGTACGCGGCGGGGGCCGCACTGCAGTCCGCCTTGCAGTCCTCCTCCGATGGTGCTGTACGAGTCGCCGCCGCCCCCGACGACCGGCGGCTCTTGCTGCTGGACAGCATCACCGACGCTCTGGAGGACCGAGCCCAGCGCGCCCCGGTGGCCGTGCTTGTGGACGACGCGCAGTGGGCGGATCCGGCTACGCTCTTCGTGCTCCGTACCCTGCCTGGACGACTGGCCGCCTCGCGGATCCTGTGGGTGCTGGCGGTACGGTCGGAGACCGAGCGGCCGACCGTGGCCAGGGTGCGGGAGGACCTCGAACGCCTCGGAGCCCGATGGCTGACCCTCGGCCCCCTGCCGCAACAGGAGCTGCAGCACATCGCGGCCGATGTGCTCGGGGCGAAGCCGCCACCCGCTCTGGCAAGGCTGCTGCGCGGCGTCGCGGGCAACCCGTTCCTGGCGATTGAGCTGGTGCGCGCTTTCGACGGCACGGATGGGGTCACGGCGGAGGCGGGGGTGGCGAGCCTCCCGCAGCACGGCATCCCGGTCGGTTTCCGGCTGAGTGTCGCCGCGCGTCTGGACCGGCTCCCGGAGGATGCCGCACGCCTGCTCCAGATAGGGTCCGTCCTCGGCCGCGAATTCGACCTCGGTACGGCAGCCCGCATGCTCGGCAGGCAGGTCGGCAGTCTGCTGCCGGGCGTCGAGGCCGCCGTGAACGCCGGTCTGCTCTCGGCCGACGGCCCGCGACTCGCCTTCCGCCACGACCTCATACGGCACGCGGTCCACGAGAACCTGCCTCTGGCCGTACGGACCGCTCTGCACCGGGAGGCCGCCGACAGTCTGCGCGGCACAGGGGCACGATCGGCGGAGGTGGCCTGGCATGTGGTCATGTCGGGTGGCCCCCTCGACGACGACGCCGTGGCCACGTTGCACACCGCCGTACGGGAACTGTCGTCGACGGCCCCCGACGCGGCTGCGGACTTCGCTCAGCGCATCGCCGGCCTGTTGCGCCCGCACGACCGGCGTCGCATCACCCTGCTGACCGACGCCGCCGAGTACCTCGGCCGGACGCGCCGGGTTCACGAGGCGCTCGACCTGGTCGACGCGGTTCTGGCGGCGGGCCCTGAGCCATCGCAGGAGGCGCGCCTGCGTCTGGTGGCCGCCGAGATCCACCAGGCCGCGGGCGACGACGCCACGGCGATGACGCACCTCCAACAGGCCCTGGACCTTCCCGCGCTGCCGCTCGACTTGCGCATTCGGCTGCTGAAGACCAAGGCGACGGGCCACGTGTACCTCGGGGACATCACTGCTGCCGAGCAGACCGACATGGGGCTGGTCGAGGCCGCGTACCGCAGCAACGATCCGGCCCTCGTCGTCAGCGCCATGGTGTTCCAGTCGCAGACGTTCTTCTACCGCGGGCGCATTGCCCGCGCCCTTGAGCTTGCCGAGGAGGCCACCGGACGCGCCGGCGAGGAGTCCGACGTGCTCTATCTGCGGCCCCCGCGGATTCCGGCCTTGTGGCTGGCCATGGTGCTGACCGCCACCGACCGGCTTGCGGACACCGAGCGGATTCTCCGGGAGGGACAGCGGGAAGCGGAGGCGCTGGGCCTCGGCTGGTCACTTCCCCACTGGCATGCCGGCCGTGCCTGCGCACTGCTGGAACGGGGAGCGCTGGACGACGCGGCGGTGGAGGCCGAGGCCAGTCTGACGGTAGCGGACGAACTCGAGATCACTCAGCCATATCCACAGGTCCGCTCCGTGCTGGCATTGGTGGAGATCAGACGCGGCGACCTCACCAAGGCCCGGAGCCACCTCCGTGCTGCCGAAAACGGTTCCGGCACGATTGCGCAGCGATACGCCCCCTGGGTGTCGCTCGCGCGCGCCTGCCTGACGGATGCGGAGGGCCGGGATGCCACCGCGGCTGTGACATTCACGGGCAGCTTCGCAGGCCGTGAGCCGACGCGGCTGCTTGCGGTGCCTCCGTCCCAGTGGCCCGAGATCGTGCGCGTCGCGCTCCATGGTGAGGACCCGTCGGTCGCGCAGGCCGTGTCCGGCGCACTGCGCAGCCTCACCGCACAGGACGACAGCCAGCAGATCATCAGGGCAGTCCGCGCCCACGTGGACGGCCTGCTCCACGACGACCGGCGCGCGCTGGAGTCCGCCATCGCCGGCTACCGGAGCACCGGCAGGTCGCTGGCCCTGGCCGCGGCCTGCGAGGACCTCGGCGAGCGCATCACCGCATCGGCCGATTCGGCGACGGCGATCCCGTACTTCGAAGAAGCGGAGCACCTGACGTCGGCCTCAGGAGCTCTGCGCGACAACGAACGGATCAGGCGGCGCCTTCGGCAGCTCGGGGTGCGCACGGGTGCCGTGCGGCACCACACGACCGGGTCTCCGGAGTGGGGGAACCTGACCGAATCCGAGCGGAAACTGATCCCGCTCGTTGTGGACGGCCTCACCAACCGGGCCATCGCCGACCGGCTCTACGTGTCTGTGCACACCGTCAATACGCACATGAAGCACATCTTCACCAAGCTCGGCATCAACACGCGAGTCGAACTGACCCGGCTGGCGATCGAACGGGGTCACACCGACAGGGCGGAGTGAGCCGTGCCCTCGACCGGCAGGTCGCGGCGGCAGGGATCCCTTGAACAGGCGATGCCGGCTTCGGCCGTACCTGTGATGCTGGTCGCGATGGCGAAGCCACCGGAACGGCACCGTCCTTCATCAGGAAGCGACCGCCTCATGAACACGATGCGCGCAGTACACGCACAACGACGCGGAGGCCATGCGCAGTTGTCGCGGGCGGCTGGTCAGTCGCCGCCCAGGGCGGTCGCGACCGATGCCGGCACCGGTCCGGACAGCGGATACCGCGGCCGGCTCCGGGCTGCCGTGGCCGCGAGCGCGGCACCGCACGGGTACACCCTGGCCCTGTGGACCGCCACCGCGGTGACGTCCTCCGATCGGGGCGCCCCAGGGGCAGCCGAGGTCCTGACGCTCCTCGCCGGTGCGACGCTCACCTTCGTCGCGTTGGGTGCCGTCGCATACGGCGGTGCCTCCATGGCGCCGGACAGATCCGCGGCGGCCGGCACGCGGATATGGGCCGCCTTCCATCTGCCCATGGCGGCTTTCGCCGGTCTGGTCAGCCTGTTGTTTGCACGGTGGTGTTCGGGGCCCCTCCTGTGGGGGCTCGTCGGGACTACCACGACCGCCGTGTACCTGCTGGGTGTCAGCGCCCAGTCCCGCTGCTTCGCAAACAGCGCAGTCAATGACAAGCCGCAGACGCTCATCCGCCATGAGGTCACCACGTCTCTGGCACTCTGCCCCGCAGCCCGGGACCCTCTGTCCCGGGACGGACGGCCTGCCGGCACCTTCACCGACGAGCCAGTGACGGACGATCAGGTAGAGGCCATCTACGACCTGGTCCCATGCGGTCCCGCCGCCATGAACCACCAGCCGATGCGCATCGTGCTCGTCCGTTCCGCCGCGGCGAGCAAGCGCGGGACCGAGCACCCTTCCGAGGGGTGACCGCAAGCAGACCGTCGCCGCCCCGCTCGTCGCCGTCCTCACCGCGGACGATGAACCGCTGCCGGATGGTGGGAGCTCAGGCCGGCAACGGCAATGGGCGACATGCGGCTGCTGCCGTCACACGCCGTTCAACTGCGGGGCCGGGGTGCGAATCCGGCCTTCTCGTAGCATTCGTCGATGAGCCGCATCGTCGCCAGTGCGTCCTCCGCGTCGAGCGGCAGCGGCTCTCCATGCCTGACATGGGCGGCGAACGCGTCGAACTCGTAGGCGTACGAGGACCTGCGGCCGAGCTCCTCCGTCCGTTCGCCGGCCTCCGTGCGCACCACGACCCGGTCGTCCTGGTGCGGCAGCACGAAGTCCGGTGCGACGGCCTCGCCCCGGGTGCCGACCACCCGGCAGGTCGCCTGCCAGGTGTCGTCCACCATGGAACAGCGTGCGGAACCGGTGGCCCCGTTCGGGAACGCGAGGTCCGCCTCCAGCCATGCGTCGACCCCGGGAGCGCCGCTGTGTTCCCCGCCGCGCGCCGAGACGAGCCGCGGAGCGCCGCCCGCCCACGGGGCGAGCATCCGCTGAGCGTGCAGGCCGTAACACCCCACGTCCATCAGGGCGCCACCGGCCAGAGGCAGCGACCAGCGCACGTCGCCGTCCGGCGGGGCGGGCATGGCCACGACGGTCTCCACATGCCGCAGCTCACCGAGTTCACCGGAGGCCAGCAGCGCGTGCAGCCGCTGGTTGACCGGGTGGAAGAGGTAGTGGAAGGCCTCCATGAAGACCGTGCCTGCCTGCGCGGCCGCCTCCCGTACCTCCGCCGCCTCCTCGGCGTTGCTCGCGGACGGCTTCTCGCTGAGCACGTGCTTGCCCGCGCGCAGTGCCGCGAGGTTCCACGGGCCGTGCAGACCGTTGGCGAGCGGGTTGTAGACGACCTCGACCTCCGGGTCGGAGACGAGATCGGCGTAGGAGTCCGCGACCCGCTCCACGCCATGGGTGTCGGCGAAGGACCGCGCCCGGTCGCGGTCGCGGGCGGCGACCGCCACCAGACGGTGGCCGCCCGCGCGGGCCGGAGTGATGAGAGCCCGTTCACTGATCCGGGCCGCGCCCAGGATCCCGATCCGCAGGGGCTCGCTCATCCCTCGTTCACCTCGTCCATGCCGTGCCGCACCTCGTCCATCCGCACCGGGCGGTGCTCGGCCAGCGAGAGCGCGCAGGCCTCGGCGATCCAGCTTGCCTCGATGGCGTCGGCCACGGTACACGGCGAGGGGCTGCGCCCCGCCACGACCTCGGTGAAGGCGGTGAGTTCGGCGCGGTAGGCGCCCGCGAAGCGGTCCATGAAGAAGTGGTGCGGCGCACCGGCGGGGAAGGTGGCACCGGGTTCCACGGACCGCAGCGGGAGCTTGTCCTCCAGGCCCACGGCGATGCTGTCCTTCATGCCGTGCAGCTCCAGGCGTACGTCGTAACCGCGCGCGTTGTGCCGGGAGTTGGAGACCACGGCCAGTGTGCCGTCGTCCAGCGTAAGGATCGCCGACGCGGTGTCGACGTCGCCGGCGGCCGCGATGTACGCGGCCCCGCGGTTGCCGCCGGCCGCGTACACCTCGGTGACCTCCTGCCCGGTCACCCACCGCACGATGTCGAAGTCGTGCACGGAACAGTCGCGGAAGATGCCACCGGAGACGGCGATGTACGCCTCCGGCGGCGGCGCCGGGTCCAGAGTGGTGGAGCGCACGGTGTGCAGCTTGCCGAGTTCGTCGGCGAGGACCGCCTTGCGCGCGGCGACACAGCCCGCGTCGAACCGCCGGTTGTAACCGATGTGCACCTCGACCCCGCTGTTCCGGACGGCGCGCAGTACGGTCAGCGACTCCTCGACGGTCTTCGCCACCGGCTTCTCGCAGAAGACCGGGACGCCCGCCTCGACGGCGGCGAGGATCAGCGAGGGGTGCGCGTCCGTGGCGGCGGCGATCACGACGCCGTCGACCCCGGCGGCCAGCAGCGCCTCGGGCGAGGCCACCGCCGTCGCCCCGAAACGCTCCGCCGCCGAGGCGGTGGCCGCGGCCACCGGGTCGGTGACCACCAGTGACTCCACGGCGTCCAGTCCGGCGAGGGTGGCCGCGTGGAAGGCGCCGATGCGGCCGAGGCCCAGGATGCCGATACGCATGAGAGGTTGCTCCGATCGATCGTGGAAAGCGCTGCGGACAGCGGTTCGTGCGGTGGCGTCGTCAGTCGAGTCCGCCTGGGACGATCTGGTCCCAGTCGATCACCGAGCCGGTCACCACACCACTGCGGTCGGACAGCAGGAAGACGACGAAGTCGGCGATCTCGTCGACCTGGCCCAGCTTGCCCATCGGCTGCGACTCGGCCGCCTTCCGGCGCCAGTCGTCGCCGGCGCCGTGGAAGGCACGCTGGACGGCGTCCTCGCCCTCGGTGTCCGTCCAGCCGATGTTGAGCCCGTTGATCCGGATCCGGTCCCAGCGGTGTGCGTGGGCGGCGTTGCGGGTCAGACCGGCGAGTCCGGCCTTGGCGGCGACGTATGGGGCGAGGAAGGGCTGTCCGCCGTGGGCCGAGGAGGTGATGATGTTGACGATGGTGCCGGGTGCCCCCCGCTCCACCATGTTCTGCACGGCCGCCTGCATGGCGAAGAACGGCGCCCGAAGGTTGATCGCGATGTGTGCGTCGAACAGCTCCGGCGTGGTGTCCAGCAGGGAACCGCGCGAGGTCAGCCCGGCGGCGTTCACCAGGCAGTCGATCCGGCCGTGGCGCCCCACGACCTCCTCCACGCCGCGGCGCGCCTGCACGGGGTCGGCGAGATCCGCCTGTACGAAGGCGGCGCCCGACTCGGCCGCGAACTTCTCACCGACCTCGGCCCGGCGCCCGGTGAAGACGACGTGTGCGCCTTCACGCGCGGCGGCCCGGACGATGCCGGCGCCGACCCCCTGGCTTCCGCCGTTGACGAGGACGACCTTGTCTTCCAGAAGTTCCATGAGTGCGATGTGCCCCTTCAGATCCGGCGGCGCTCAGCGCCGGCCCGCAGTTCCTCGCCGAGCCGCTCCGGGCTCCAGCCCTCCGACACCGCCCGCCACACGGTGTCAGCCTGGGACGGCGGTGCCAGCCCGTCGACCGGCGGGTCCAGGTCCAGATTGGTGGGGAAGGGATAGCCCTCGGCACAGGCGGCGACCACCCGGCGCAGCCAGTCCTCGGCGGCCCCCTCGCCCTTGCGTCGCAGCAGCACCGGATAGACCGAGTTCGACACCGTCTCGCGGTCGACCGTCTCCATGGCGCGGCCGAAGGCGGAGGAGATCTGCAGCAGGTTCGCCATGCGCCTGATGTCCATGGACCGGTTGTGCCCGGCGGCGTGGAAGAGGGCGGGGTTGAAGAACGCCGCGTCGCCCTTCTCCAGCGGCAGCTGGACATGGTGCTCGGCGAAGTAGGCGATGAACTCCGGCCGCCGCCACGCCAGATATCCCGGCTCGTACTTCTGGGAGTGGGGCAGGTACAGCGTCGGGCCGGACTCCACGGGCATGTCGCAGTGCGCCACCGCGCCCTGGAGGGTGAGGACGGGCGAGAGCCGGTGGACATGGGCCGGGTAGCGGGAGGCCTGCTCCTGGGTGAGGAAACCGAGGTGGTAGTCGCGGTGCACACTCTGCGCGGCGCCGCCCGGGTTGACCTGGTTGATCTGCGAGGTTATCTGGTAGCCCGGGCCGAGCCACGCCTCGGCGATCAGCGCCAGCATGTCGTTGGCGTAATAGTCGGCGAACGTCTCGGCGTCGCGTACGGCCATCTTGTCGAGCGCGTTCCACACCCGGTCGTTGGCTCCGGGCTCGGCGAAGTGGTCGCCTCGGGCGCCGCCCGCCGCCCGCTCCTGCTCGATGACCGCGGTGAAGGCGGCACTCGCGCGGTCCACCACGCCGAGATCGGGGAACGCCCGCTTGAGCACCACGATGCCGGGCCCGTCCGTCAGGGCACGCACAAATTCGGTCTGCACACGCTTCGGGTCGACGGCCCTCAGCCGGTCGCTGTCGTACAGGAGAACGTCCTGCTCGACCGCCTCGGCGAGCGGATGGTCATCCGGATCGGTGCGCCGGTCGACCAGGGAGCGGAAGGCGTCGAGGTCGCAGTCCTGCTCCCCCAACCAGGTTCCCGGCCCCGGAGCGGTGAGAGACATCGCAAGGTCCTTTCGCCGTGCCGTCGTCTCCGCCAGTCTTGTGAACCCCAGCCCATCATTCAATGAGCAGAAACCCATCAATAAACCATCATCGGCGAGCCGCCGTCATCGGCCGCCCTCGACTTCCGGGACACAGCCATGGGACACCCGTACACGATCCGTGAGATCGCCCGTCAGGCCGGGCTGAGTCAGGCCACCGTCGACCGCGTCCTCAACCACCGGGGCGGGGTGCGCGAGAGCACGGTGCGTGAGGTGCACCAGGCGATCAAGGATCTGGACCGGCAGCGGACACAGGTCCGCATCGGCGGACGTGCCTTCATGATCGACATCGTGATGCAGACCCCGGCCCGGTTCTCCTCGGCGGTCCGCGACGCCCTGGAGGCCGAGCTGCCCTCTCTGCAGCCCGCACTCGTCCGCTCCCGCTTCCACTTCCGCGAGACCTGCCCGCCCGCGGAGCTGATCCGCATCCTGGAGCGCATCGCCCGGCGAGGCTCCCAGGGCGTGATCCTCAAGGCCCCGGACCTACCGGAGATCACCGCCGCCGTGGGCAGGCTGGTCGCGGCCGGGATACCCGTGGTCACCCTGGTCACCGACCTGCCCGGCAGCGCGCGCCGCGCCTATGTCGGCATCGACAACCGCGCCGCGGGGGCCACCGCCGCCTACCTCCTCGACCAGTGGCTGGGCGACCGCCCCGGGCATGTGCTCGTCACCATCAGCCGGGGCTTCTTCCGCGGCGAGGAGGAGCGCGAGATGGGCTTCCGCGGCGCGCTGCGGATGTCCCGGCCCGAGGGCGCACTGGTCGAGGTCACCGACAGCGACGGACTGGACGCCACCCAGCGCGACCTCGTACTGACCGCGCTGAAGCGGGATCCGGCGATCAACGCGGTCTACTCCATCGGCGGCGGCAACGCCGCGACCGTCGAGGCCTTCGACGTGCTCGGCCGCGACCTGGCCGTCTTCATCGCGCACGACCTCGACCGCGACAACACCCGGCTGCTGGGCGAACGCCGCATCTCCGCCGTGCTCCACCACGACCTGCGCCAGGACATGCGGAGCGCCTGCCAGACGGTGATGCGGGCGCACGGTGCGCTCCCGGAGGAGGGCCCGCACCTCCCGTCGCCCATCCAGGTGGTCACCCCGTTCAATCTGCCGCCCGGGGTGGTCGTGGAGGGTTGATCAGGCGGGCCGGCCACGGTCACACTGACGAGGTGGATGCGGATCCGGGGTTCTTCGGGCCCTCCTCGGTGACCTGGCAGATGCACGGCGACCCCATGATGTGGGTCGCGGGCATCCGCGCGCTCTACCTCCAGGCCCTGCACCCGCCGACCGTGCGCGGTGTGCTGCAGAACTCCGACTTCCGGCGCGACGCCTGGGGCAGGCTGATGCGCACCGCCGACTTCGTCGGGACGACGACCTACGGCACCACGGAGGCCGCCGAGCGGGCGGCCGCGCGGGTGCGGAAGATCCACGCCATGCTCGCAGCGACGGATCCGGACACGGGTGAGCGGTACGGGGTCGACGCACCCGAGCTGCTGCTGTGGGTGCACTGCGCGGAGATCGACTCCTATCTCCACGTCCTGCGCCGCTCGGGCTTCCGGCTCACCGACGCACAGGCCGACCGGTACATCCGCGAGAACCGGGTCGCCGCCGCTCTCATGGGTCTCGACCCGGAAGGAGTCCCGGCCGACCACGGCGAGTTGGCCGCGTACTTCGAGAAGGTGCTGCCCGAGCTCGCCGCCGGACCCGAGGCGCGCGAGGTGGACGACTTCCTGCGCTGCCCGCCCGTTCACCCGTTGCTGCGCCCGGCGCGCGCCCTGCTGTGGCGGCGTGTGGCAGACCTGGCGTACGCCTCCCTGCCCCGGTACGCCCACGAGCTGTACGGGAGGCCGGCCCCCGGAACCGTGACAGTGACCCGGCACCTGCGTCTCACCGGCACCCTGCTCCGCTGCATTCCCGCACGTCTGCGCTGGCAACTGCCGCCCAAACACATCCTCCGCGCGATGGCCAGACTCGGCCCGAGCGCGCGCCCTGCGCCGTACAAAGTCGGCAGATAACTCGCCATACTGGACGGGCCAGGGGAGGGGCGAGGCCGGGACGGGGGCGATCTCAGGCGATGGCGGAGACCAGGCTGATCCAGGGCCGGTACCGGCTGCTGGAGTTGATCGGGCGAGGCGGCATGGGCGAGGTGTGGCGCGCGCGCGACGAGTCCCTCGGCAGAAAGGTAGCGGTCAAGTGCCTCAAACCACTCGGCCCGGACCACGACCAGTCGTTCACGCGGGTCCTGAGGGAGCGGTTCCGGCGTGAGGCGCGTGTGGCCGCGGCCCTCCAGCATCCCGGGGTGACCGTGGTGCACGACTTCGGCGAGTCCGGCGACGTGCTGTACCTGGTCATGGAACTGCTGGAGGGACGCAACCTCAGCCAGCTCCTGGAGGACAACAAGCACCATCCGCTGCCGTTGCCCGATGTCGTCGACATCACCGAACAGGTCGCGGCGGCGCTCGCCTACACCCATCGCCAGGGCATCGTGCACCGCGACCTGAAACCCGCCAACATCGTGCGGACGGGCGACGGGACGGTGAAGATCTGCGACTTCGGCATCGCCCGCCTCGGCCACGACATCGGCTTCACCGCGCGCCTGACGGGCACCGGCATCGCGATGGGCACCCCGCACTACATGTCGCCGGAGCAGATCGGCGGGGAACCCGTGGACCAGCGCAGCGACCTGTACTCGCTGGGGTGCGTGCTGTACGAGATCGCCACCGGTGTACCGCCGTTCGACCGCGACGACGCGTGGGCCGTTCTTGTCGGGCACCGCGACACCGTGCCGGAGCCGCCGCGCAGTCACCGCGCCGACCTCCCCGAGGACTTCGAGCGCATCATCCTCGACCTGCTCGCCAAGAGCCCCGACGAGCGTCCGCAGGACGCGCGCGAGCTGGTGCGGAGGATCGGCGCGGCCCGCACTCTGCCCGCGTACCCACCCACTGTCGTGTCGCCCGCGCCCACCGTTCGGCCCTCCTCCCGCGAGCCCCGGCTGCCCTCCTGGACCCGGGGCATGACCACCGGTCACAAGGCGGCGGGCACCGGACTGCGCACCACCCCGCCCGACGGCTCGGCCGGCCTCGCCGGCGAGTGGATCGCCCGCCCCGTCACGGGCCGCCCGTCCGAGCCGTTACGCACCGAGCGGCCCACGCCGCCACCGGACACGGTGGGCGCCCTGGCCGGCCGGCACAACGCGGGACTGAGCCTCGGCAGGCTCGGCCGCTGGACCGAGGCCGGCGAGGTGCACCGCGCGGTGGCCGCCGAGCGTGAACACCTTCTGGGCCCCGACCACCCGGACACCCTGGCCAGCCGCTACGAGGTCGGCTTCACGCTGAGCCGCACCGGCCGTCCCGCCGACGCCCTGCGGGAGTACACACACGTCGCCCGGGCCAGGGAGCGGGTGTTCGGCCCCGACCACCCGGACACCCTGGCCGCACGTCAGGAGATGGCCTACGTCCTGGGCCAGCTGGGCCGGCCCTTCGAGGCACACCAGGTGTACATGTCGGTGCTGACCGTCCGGGAGCGCGCCATGGGCCCGGACCACCCCGACACCCTGCGCTGTCGGCACAACATCGCCTTCAACCTCAGTCGGCTCGGGCGCCTGGAGGACTCGTACCGTACGGCGTACGAGGTGGCCGAGGCCCGCGCCCGGGTGCTCGGCGCCACGCACCCCGACACCCTCGTCACGCGGTACGAGGTCGCCTACGCCCTGGGCCAGTTGGGCCGCTGGCCCGAGGCCCTGCAGACGTACCGGGAGGTGGCCGAGGCGCGGTCTTCGGCGCTGGGCCCCGATCACCCGGACACCCTCGCCGCCCGCCACGAGATCGGGATCAGCCTCGGCCGCCTCGGACGCAGTGCGCAGGCCCTCGCGCTCTACCGCGAACTGGTGGACGACCGCACCCGTGTCCTCGGCCCGGCGCACCCCGAGACCCTTCGCGCCCGGCACGGCCTCGGTGTCAACCTGGGACGCCTCGGCCGCTGGGAGGAGGCCCTCGCGGAGGCTCGCGACGTGGCCGCCCTGCGCGAGCGCGCCCTGGGTCCGGACCACCCGGACACCCTGGTCAGCCGACGAGAGGTGGCCGTCGGGCTCGGCTGGCTCGGCCGCTGGGCCGACGCCCTCACCGAGTACCGCCGCGTGGCGGCAGCCCGCGAAAGAGTCCTCGGCCGCGACCACTCCGACACCCTCTCCAGCCGCAACGACGAGGCCCACTGCCTGGAGCAGCTGGGCCGGGGCCAGGAGGCGGTGGAGCTCTACCGGAGGGTGGCGGTGTCACGGCAGCAGGGGGCGGCCGGCGGACCCTGAGGCGCCGCGGTCGGCTCGCCTCTGGCCGATCCGGATCATGGCGTGTTACGAAGAGGCATGCCTGTACACGAGGAATACGACGCCGTGATCGTCGGCGGGGGCCACAACGGACTGGTGGCCGCCGCCTATCTGGCCCGGGCCGGGCGGTCCGTGCTGGTCCTGGAACGGCTGGACCATACCGGGGGAGCCGCGGTGTCCACGCGGCCGTTCGCCGGAGTGGACGCACGGCTGTCGCGCTACTCGTACCTGGTCAGCCTGCTGCCCCGCAAGATCGTGCGGGACCTGGAGCTCGATTTCCGGGTGCGGGCGCGGACGGTGTCCTCGTACACGCCCGTCGAGCGCCAGGGGCGGCCCACCGGGCTCCTCGTCGGCGGCGGCGAACGGCGGACCCGGGAGGCGTTCGCCCGGCTCACCGGGTCCGACCGCGAGTACGCGTCCTGGCAGCGCTTCTACGGGATGACCGGGCGGGTCGCCGAAAGGGTGTTCCCCACACTCACCGAGCCCCTGCCGGCCCGGGACGATCTGCGCCGTCGCGTCGACGACGAGGAGGCGTGGCGGGCGCTGTTCGAGGAGCCGATCGGTGCGGCCATCGAGGCGAACTTCGCCGACGACCTGGTCCGCGGTGTCGTTCTCACCGATGCGCTCATCGGTACCTTCGCCGACGCCCACGACGCCTCGCTGCGGCAGAACCGCTGCTTCCTCTACCACGTCATCGGGGGAGGCACGGGCGACTGGGACGTCCCGGTAGGGGGCATGGGCGCGCTCACCGACGCGCTCGCGGCTGCCGCGCGTGCTGCCGGCGCACTGATCGCCACCGGGCGCGAGGTGGTGCGCATCGAGACCGACGGGCGCGCCGCCGAGGTCACGTACCGGAGCGAGGCTGCGGAAGGCACCGTCTCGGCCCGTCACGTCCTGGTGAACGCCTCGCCGCAGGAGCTGGCCAGGCTCACGGGGGACACCCCACCCGCCCCGGCCGAGGGCGCCCAGCTCAAGGTGAACATGCTGCTCACCCGGCTGCCCGCGCTGCGCGACACGGCCGTCGATCCGCGGCAGGCGTTCTCCGGCACCTTCCACATCGCCGAGGGGTACGAACAACTGGCCATCGCCCACGCCCAGGCGGCCCAGGGCGCGCTGCCTGCCGCGCCGCCCTCGGAGATCTACTGTCACTCGCTCACCGACCCGACCATCCTCGGACCCGACCTCGTCGAGCGCGGCTACCAGACCCTGACCCTCTTCGGTCTGCACACGCCCGCGCGGCTCTTCGAAGGCGACAACGACGGCGTACGCAACGAGCTGCTGAAGTCGACGCTGGCGCAGCTCGACGCCCACCTGGCCGAGCCCCTCGAGGACTGCCTGGCCATGGACGCGGACGGGCGTCCCTGCATCGAGGCGAAGACCCCGCTCGACCTGGAGCGTGATCTGCGCCTGCCCGGCGGGAACATCTTCCACCGCGAGCTGGCCTGGCCGTACGCGCAGGAGGGCACGGGCCGCTGGGGCGTGGAGACCCGGCACGCCAACGTCCTGCTGTGCGGTGCGGGCGCGGTGCGCGGTGGCGGGGTGAGCGGGGTGCCGGGGCACAACGCGGCGATGGCGGTTCTCGAAGAAGCGGGGAGCCCCGTGGCTGGCTAGTGCTGTGGCCGGCGAGGTGCACCGGCTTGCGGCAAACCTTTCCGGCCACAGCACTGGCCGTGTTTCAGCGGTTTCTGGCGAGGCCTCCCGGGCCTTCAC
>NZ_JAYWVC010000087.1:0-31732 GCF_036281785.1 Streptomyces chiangmaiensis
ACAGGCCGCCCGAAGCACCACCCGCTGAACGCACTCCGGTACGGCTCACAACGGGTTCGTCAGGGACACGTCCTCCCGGGCCCACTCTCCCCGGAACGCCCGTGCCACCCCGGCCGCGACGAACACCCCCGCCGCGATCAGCAACGTGAACAGGCCCCAGGCCAGGGGCCAGAACGAGGCGTCGGGTTCGGGGTGGGTGCGCAAGGAGAGGTGCATCAGCACGGCGGGGGGCACCGCCACCAGCAGCAGCGGCCAGCCGAGGTGGTCCCAGTGCCCGAAGTAGGCCGCCAGGAGCAGCAGGGCGAAGGCGAGGAGAAGGACGCCGGCGCCGGTGACGGGGATCGTCCCCTCGGTGGCTCGCGGGGCCGCGGGACGGTTGCGCAGGTCCCAGGGCAGGAACAGCAGATAGGCCCCGGCCGCGAGGGCGGCGCCGAGCAGACGTATCAGCCAGCGCTCGTACCAGGGGCGGGTTCGCATGGGGCGGAGCAGCTTGTCGGTCATGCGCACGAGCATTCCCTCGGAGCGGGTGAGTCGGCAGAGTACGGATACTCAGATCGCCCTCGCGCGGACCCTGCCGCCGGGCGATGCCGGAGGCGTCCAGCCAGCTAGCTAGGGAGCCGCCTCCGCCCCCGCCGTCGCCGTCAGTGGCTTCGCGATGTCCTCCAGGGATCGCCGCTCCGCCCGTACCGCGAGCAGCGCCGCGACCACGCCCGCCGCACACATCAGGGACGCGCCGATCCGGAAGGCGAGGACCGTGTCGCCGACCCGGCCGGTGTTCGTGAGCTCCGCGAACAGGAGCGGGCCGCTGATGCCGCCGGCGGCGGTGCCGAGGGCGTAGAAGAAGGCGATGGACATGGCCCGCGTCTCCATCGGGAACACCTCCGAGACCGTCAGGTACGCGCTGGAGGCACCCGCCGAGGCGACGAACAGCACCGCGCACCAGCACGCCGTCAGCGTGCCCGCGCTCAGCGAGCCGCGATCGAACAGCCAGGCCGTCCCGAACAGGAGCAGACCCGAGAGCAGGTACGTCGACGAGATCATCACCCGGCGGCCGACCGTGTCGAAGAGCTTGCCCAGCAGCAGCGGGCCGAAGAAGTTGCCGAGGGCGATGACGACGAAGTAGTAGCCCGTGTCGCCGGTGGGGACGTCGAAGAATTTCGTCAGGATCACGCCGAAGCCGAAGGTGATCGCGTTGTAGAGGAAGGCCTGGCCGATGAAGAGGGAGAAGCCGAGCACGGCGCGTCTGCGGTAGTCGGTGAAGACCGTGCGCGCGATCTCGCCGAAGCCGATGCTCTCGCGCTGCCGGATGGTGATCTCGCCCTTGGCCCGCGGCAGCGGCTCACCCCTCTCGGCCTCGATCTGCTGCTCGATCGAGGTCACCACCCGCTCCGCTTCCTGCTCCCTGCCATGGATCAGCAGCCAGCGTGGGCTCTCCGGGACATGTCGCCGCACGAGGAGGATCACCAGGGCGAGGACGGCGCCCAGGGCGAACGTCAGTCGCCAGCCCAGGTCCTTCGGCAGCAGGTCGGTGTTCAGCGCGACGACCGACAGCAGCGAACCGCCGACCGCGCCCAGCCAGAAGCTGCCGTTGATGACCAGGTCGACACGCCCGCGGTAGTACGCCGGGATCAGCTCGTCGATCGCGGAGTTGATCGCCGCGTACTCGCCGCCGATGCCGAAACCGGTGAGAAAGCGGAAGAGGAAGAACCACCAGGTCGAGAACGAGACCGCGGTCAGGGCCGTGGCCCCGAGATAGACCGCCAGGGTGATCATGAAGAGCTTCTTGCGGCCGTAGCGGTCGGTGAGGCGGCCCCAGAAGAGGGCGCCCGCGCAGGCGCCCGCCACATACAGCGCGGCCGCGATACCGGTGACCTGACCGGAGCTGATCGGCAGTCCGCTGCCGGGTTCGGAGAGCCGGCCGGCGATGTTGCCGACGACCGTGACCTCGAGGCCGTCGAGGATCCATACCGTGCCGAGGCCGATCACGATCGTCCAGTGCCAGCGTGACCAGGGCAGACGATCGAGGCGGGCGGGAATCGCGCTGGTGACCGTGCCGGGCCGTGGCGCGGTGACGGACATCTCTGCCTCCTCGGGGCGGCCGGCGCCGCACCCGGCCCGAGTGCCCGCTCGACCGCCGGTTACGCTCCGAGTGCCCGCGACACCATGTAGATGAGCAGTCCGGCCAGCGAACCCACCACCGTGCCGTTGATCCGGATGAACTGCAGGTCACGTCCGATGTGCGCCTCGATCTTGCGCGTGGTGTGCCCCGCGTCCCAGCCGGCCACCGTGTCCGTGATCAGGGACGTGATCTCCTTGCGGTACGTCGTCACGACGTGCACCGCCGCGCCCTCCACCCACTGGTCCACCTTGGACTGCGTCCCCGGCTCGCCCGCCATCCGGGCGCCCAGCGACAGCAGCGAGGCCCGCACACGCAGCCTGAGTTCGCTGCGCTCGTCCTCGGCCGCGGACACGATCATGGAACGGACGGCCGTCCAGACGGAGGCGATCAGGTCCTGGACCTCGCCGCGGCCCAGCACCTCGCCCTTGAGCCGCTCCACGCGGGCGCGGGTGTCGGTGTCGGACTGGAGGTCGGAGGCGAAGTCGGCGAGGAACCGGTCGAGGGCGCCGCGCGCCGGATGCGTGGGCGAGTCGCGCATCTCGGTCACGAAGCGGAGCAGCTCCTTGTAGACGCGCTCGCCGACCTTCTTGTCGACGAAGCGCGGGGTCCAGCCGGGCGCGCCGCCCTGGACGGCGACCATGACCTGGTCGTCGTGCAGGACGAGCCAGTCGTGGGCGCGGACGCAGATCAGGTCCACGACCCGTTTGTGGCCGCCGTCGGCGACGACCTTCTCCAGCATCTTGCCGAGCGGGGGCGCGATCTCCTGCGCGTCGGCGCGACGGGTTATGGCCTCGCCGACCACCGCCTGGACGTCCGAGTCGCGCAGCACGGTGAGCGCCCCGCGCAGAGCCGTCGCCAGCTCCGCCGTCACCCGGTCGGCATGCTCCGGCTCGGCGAGCCAGGCGCCCAGGCGGGCGGCGATGCCGACGGCCCGCAGGCGCTGCCGTACGACCTCCCCGGAGAGGAAGTTCTCGCCGACGAACTCGCCCAGGGAGATGCCGAGCTGGTCCTTCTTGTTCGGGATGATCGCCGTGTGCGGGATGGGCAGACCGAGCGGATGCCTGAAGAGCGCGGTGACCGCGAACCAGTCGGCAAGGGCACCGACCATGCCGGCCTCGGCGGCCGCGGCGACATAACCGGCCCAGGTGCCCGCGCCCGCGTTCCGCGCCCAGGTGGCGAGGACGTACACGAGCGCCACGAACAGCAGCAGCCCGGTCGCCATGCTCTTCATCCGGCGTACGCCGCGGCGCTTCTGCTCGTCGGCGGGGCTGAAGGACGTCATCGCCCGGCTCGTGACGGTTCCCGAGCGGGCAGACGGCCCCACGGCCGCCTCTTCGTCCAGTTTCGTGCGTTCCATCCACTCCACCCGTTCATGTCCCCCGTCACACATTGTCCCTTCCTGACCGACTCCTGGAACGGAACGGGAGTTCCCGGCGTCTGTCCGGACGGAGAAGTCTCGGGGGTTTCTCAGGGTCTCGTCAGGGTTCTCGGTCGCGATCGGGAAGAGCCCGCGCCGTGCGGCGCGCGCACCATGGGCCCCGACGGCTCCTCCCGCCCCATGATTCACCATGGGGTTGATCAACAACGGAGCCTCGGGCTCCCTCGCCCGAGGAGTACACGCACAGCATGACCAAGTTCAACGGTTATGCCCTGCTGGCTGCCCTGTGCGCGGTCATCCTGACCGTGTCGGCCGCGATATACATCGGCGCCGCGGCCGATGACGGCAGCGGCCGCGGCGCGCTCTCCGTCGGACGCTCGACCCCGCATGGCTCCGCCGAGCCCGCGTCCACCGGCGTCTGGGTCGGCGCCTGGTCGACCTCACCCTCCGGTGCCGAGCCCGGAACCGAGTCGGACGGCATGGCCGGACGATCCGTGCGCAACGTCGTGCACGCAGGCGTCGGCGGTACGAGCGCCCGCATCACGCTGTCCAATCTCTACGGACAGCAGCCGCTGAACATCACGCACGCCTCGATGGCGGTCGCCGCCGGCGCGAACGAGGCGGCCGCGGCCGCCGGCACCATGCGCCGGCTCACCTTCGGCGGTGCCGTCTCGGTCGTCATAGCCCCGGGGCGGCAGGTGGTCAGCGACGCCGTCCGGATCGCCGTCCCACAGGACTCCGACGTGCTCGTGACCACCTACTCCCCCACCCCGTCGGGGCCGGTCACCTACCATCGGTACGCCCGGCAGGCCTCGTACATCGCCGACGGCGACCGCACGGAGGACGTGAGCGGCACCGCCTACACCGGGCGGACCCCGTACTGGCGCTATCTGACCGCCCTGGACCTGCTCAGCAACGAGGCGTTGGGCACTGTGGTCGCGTTCGGCGACTCGATCACCGACGGCGTCACCTCCACCGAGGGCGCCAACCGCCGCTGGACGGACGTGCTCGGCCGGCGGCTGCGCCAGGCTGCCGGATCAGGGGACGTGCCCCGCTACAGCGTGGTCAACCAGGGCATCAGCGGCAACCGGGTGCTGGCCAGTGGCCCCGGCCGGCCCGCCGACAACCCGAGCGGTCTCAGCCGCTTCGGGCGTGACGTCCTGGACCGCACGAACGTCAAGGTCGTCGTCATCGACCTCGGCATCAACGACATCGCACGCAACCCGGGCCACGACGACCCGGACCGGATCGTCGCCGGACTGCGCGCCCTGGTCGATGACGCCCACACGCACGGCCTGAAGGTCGTCGGGGCGACGCTGATGCCCTTCAGGGGCCATCGCGGCTACCGGGCCGACCGGGAACAGGTGCGGCAGGCAGTCAACGCGCAGATCCGCTCGGGCACGGTCTACGACGCGGTGGTCGACTTCGACGAGGCGCTGCGCGATCCGTACGACCCGCGCCGGCTGCGCCCCGACTACGACTCGGGCGACCACCTCCACCCCAGCGACAAGGGTTTCCGCAAGATGGCGGAGGTCTTCGACCTGACCTCGCTGAACGGGGCGGCGCCGGCCCGGCTGTGAGGCGGGGCGGACGGCGGGCGTCCGTACGGCGGGTCCTCAGCACCCGCCGCCCCGCCGGCGCTCGCGCTCCTCCCGCCGGGCCTCCCGGCGCTCCCGCTGCAGTTCGCGACGCTCCTCGTGCCGCTCCCGACGCTCCTCGTGCAGTGCGCGCATCAGATCGCGGTGGTGATCCAGCACGTCGCGGTGGGACTCCGGCAACTCCCGGTGCGCCGCCTTGCCGTCCAGCTTCTCCTGGCGCCGCTCCTCCTTCAGCCGCTGCCGCTCGGCCCGTGTCAGCTTGCGCTCGACGCCGACCCCGCCCCAGAACGCGAACCCGGTCACGACCACCCGCGGCGCGCCCGGATCCCCCGGCACACCCTCCTCGCGCTGGTCGAAGCCGCCCATGATCCCGACACCGCGCACGACCACTTCGACACCGGGCGGCACGATGACGTTCATCCCGCCCATGATCGCGACGCAGTTGATCACCACCTCGCGGTCCGCGAAGTACGCGTCCCGCAGGTCGATCTCGCCTCCGCCCCAGAAGGCGAAGCAGTCGAACCGCTTCGGCACCGTCCAGCGCCCCTTGCGCTGGAATCCGGACATGACGGCGACGGCCGACGCCGACGAACCGTCACCGCCCACGATCCGCTCGGCCCAACTCCCGCTCTCCACGGGCTCTTTGACCAGCGACACCGCGGGGGCGACGACGCCGGCGGCCGGCAGGTCACGGGTGATCGGCGCCAACTCCCCGTAGGTCCGCGCCTTGTACGTCGCCTCCAGCCGCTCCTCGAACTCCTCCATGTCGAGACGGCCCTCGGCGAGGGCGTCCCGAAGGGTCTCGACGACCCGATCACGGTCGGCGTCGGAAGCACGGAGATCGGGGACGGGGGGCTCGGGAGGTGTCCCACCGGAAGACACAGCGTCGGTCATGCGGCCAGCCTACGAGGAAGCCGGGCGCCGGGCTACGACACCGCCCGGTCCGACGAGGGTCCGGCAACGCCCTCCAGCCGGTGCAGCATCGTGGCGATCACCGCCTCGATGTCCGGTTCCCGCACCGAGAGGTCCACGAGCGGATACGCCGCCGCGATGTGCGCCACCAGCCGGGCAGCCGAATCGGACGCCGGGAACGCCAGCCACTGCCGCGGCCCCTCGATCCGCACCACGCGCGCGGGCGGCGCCTCGATCGGCGGCAACTCCCGCTCAAGGTCGACCACGAGGGTGCGCTCGCTCTCACCCACCTCGTGCAGCCCGGCGAGCGGACCGTCGTACATCAGGCGTCCCTGGTCGATGACCATCACCCGCGAGCACAACTGCTCGATGTCCTGAAGATCGTGCGTGGTCAGCAACACCGTCGTGCCGCGCTCGGCGTTCAGGTCCCGCAGGAAGTCACGGACCCTGGCCTTGGAGACGACATCCAGGCCGATGGTCGGTTCGTCGAGGTACAGCACCTGCGGGTCGTGCAGCAGCGCCGCCACGATGTCGCCGCGCATCCGCTGGCCGAGGGACAGCTGGCGCACGGGGACGTCCAACAGGCCGCCCAGTTCGAGGAGTTCGACACAGCGGTCGAGGTTCTCCCGGTAACGCCGGTCCGGGATGCGGTACATGCGGTGCATCAGCCGGTAGGAGTCGATCAGCGGCAGGTCCCACCACAGGGTGGTGCGCTGCCCGAACACCACCCCGATGCGCCGGGCCAGCCTCGTCCGCTCACGGGAGGGGTCGATACCGGCGACCCGCAGCCTGCCGCCGCTCGGCGTCAGGATCCCGGTCAGCATCTTGATCGTGGTGGACTTCCCGGCACCGTTCGGTCCGATGTAACCGACCATCTCTCCGCGCGCCACGGTGAAGGAGATCGAGTCCACGGCCCGCACCTGGCGCCGCTCACGGCGCAGGAAGCCGGTCCTCTTGCGCACCTCGAAGACCTTCTCCACCCGCTCCAGCCGGATGAAGCCGCCGTCCGCGTCATCGTCGTCCACGACACCACGGTCCATGTGGCCACCCTCCATGGGTCCCTCAGCTCCCCGTACTCCGGTACGAACGCAGTCCCGCGCGCCAGGCCCGCATCGCGAGCGCACAACAGGCCGCCGCCACCAGCGGAGGGGCGAAGGCGAGCCCGGCCGGCAGGTCGATCGGGTACGGCCGCCCCAGCACGTACAGCGCGGGCAGCCAGTTGACGAAGGCGAGCGGCAGCACGAAGGTCACCCCGCGCACCAGCTCCTTCGCAAAGACGGTGGGCGGGTACTGCAGCAGCGTCTGGCCGCCGTAGGTGAAGGAGTTCTGCACCTCGGAGGCGTCCTGCGCGACGAACTGGAAGGCGGCGCCCGCCACGAACACGGCGCAGAAGATAGCGGCGCCGCTCAGCAGCGCCAGCGCGACCATCAGCGCCTTCAACGGGGTCCAGGACAGATCCAGGGCGGCCACGGCGTACCCGAGGACCAGCGCGCCCTGGACGATCCGGCCGAGGCGGCGCAGCCCGAAGCGGTCCGCGGCGACCTGGGCCAGAACGGGCGCCGGACGGACCAGAAGCATGTCCAGCGTGCCGTCGCGCACCCGCCGCCCCAGCCGGTCCATCGAGCCGAGCGCGAGATCGGCGAAGCCGAAGGCGATGGCGGACAGGCCGTACAGGAAGGCGACCTCGGGCAGGCTGTAACCGCCGAGCGTGTCGATCCGCGAGAACATCAGCATGATCGCGAGGAAGTCGAGCGCGGTCGCGGCGAAGTTGCCGAGCGTGGTCATCACGAACGAGGCGCGGTAGGCCATGGTGGAACGGATCCACATGGCGGTGATCAGACCGTAGGCCCGCAGCCCCTCGCGCACCCGACCGCACGCCCGCTCCCCACCGTGGACCGTGTCAGCCACCCTGGACCACCACCCGCCGGGTCGCCGCCGACTGCACCACCCGCCCCAGGCCGAGCAGCACCAGGGCCCAGGCGCCCTGGAAGACATAGGTGGGCAGCGGGTCCGCCACGCCGAGGAGCACATCCACGGGCGCCTGGAGGAGGGCGGACCAGGGCAGCACCCGGACGACCTCGCCGAGCGTGCCCGGGAAGACGTTCAGCGGCAGCAGCAAGCCCGAGCAGAAGACCGCCGTCAGCCAGGCGAGCTGCGCCACACCCGCCCCGTCCAGCAGCCAGAACGCGCTCAGCGCCACGACGAAACGGATCGCGAAGCTCACCAGCACCCCGAGCCCGACCGCGATCGCGAACGCCACCCAGGCCAGCGGGCTCGCGGGCAGCGCGAGCGGGAAGACGAGCGCACCGAACACCAGCGGGACCACACCCCGGCCGAGCAGATGGAACAGGGCCCGCCCCAGGTCCGAGGCCAGCCACCACCACTGGAGGTCGGCGGGCCGGTACAGATCGACGGCGATGTCCCCCGTGCGGATGCGTTCGATCAGCTCGTCCTCGAAGCCACCGCCGAACACGGCCACCGTCATCAGCAGGCCCTGGCTCACCCAGACGAACGTAAGAGCCTGGGACTGGTCGTACCCCCCTAGGTGGGGTCGCTCGTTCCACACGGCGAGGTAGGTGTATGCCAAGATCAATCCGAAGACCGAGTTGGTGAACACCCCGGCCGCGGTCGCGGTCCGGTAGGTCGCGTACCGCCGGAAACCACTGGCGGCGACGGCGGCGTACAACCGCCCTGTCCCCACGGGAGAACCTCCTTCGACGCGTGCCGGACCGAAGCGCAGGAGCCTAGCGCGCGGGCGAAGTGGCGTACCACACGTTTTCCCGTACGACATGTCCTTCCGGTCGGGAACGGAACGCAAGGTGCGACAGTCTTCATCAGGGGACGCAGATGGCGTACGAGGGCGTACGGGAACGTACGACGCGAAACGGGAGTCCGGCACCACGATGAGCGACGAGCCGCAGCCGCAGCAGGGCAGCCATGCCCTGGCGCCCGAAGAACCCCCGACCGGACCTCAGGGGCCGAACCCCGGCAGGCCCCGGCGCACCGGATGGCGCCGGCTGATCCCGACCTGGCGGATGGTGCTCGGCACCTTTGTGGCCGGGATCCTGCTCCTGGTCGGCCTCTTCGCGCTCGGCTACTACCTGGTCAAGATCCCGCCGGCAAACGCGGCGGCGACCAAGCAGAGCAATGTGTACCTGTACGCGGACGGCACCGAGCTGGCCCGCGACGGCTCGGTCAACCGCGAGAGCGTGATGCTCGCCCAGATCTCCAGGGACGCCCAGCACGCGGCGCTCGCCGCCGAGGACCGCGACTTCTACTCCGAGTCCGCCGTCGACCCCAAGGCGATGGTCCGTGCCGCCTGGAACACGGCCACCGGCAAGGGCAAACAGTCCGGTTCGACGATCACCCAGCAGTATGTGAAGAACTACTACCTGGGCCAGGAGCAGACCGTCACCCGGAAGGTGAAGGAGTTCTTCATCGCGATCAAGCTGGACCGCGAGAAGAGCAAGGACCACATCCTCGAGGGCTACCTCAACACCAGCTTCTTCGGCCGCAACGCCTACGGCATCCAGGCCGCCGCGCAGGCGTACTACGGCGTGGACGCCAAGGACCTCACCATCGGCCAGGCCGCCTATCTCGCGGCCCTGCTGAACGCGCCGAGCCAGTACGACGTGATCGCGCACCCCGAGAACAAGGCGGCGGCCGTGGCCCGCTGGAACTACGTCCTCGACGGCATGGTCAAAAAGCACTGGCTGAGCGAGGCGCAGCGACAGAAGGCGACCTTCCCGACGCCCCGGCAGCAGGTCACCGCGACCGCCATGTCGGGCCAGCGCGGCTACCTGGTCCAGTCGATCAAGGACTATCTCGTCACCAACAAGATCATCGACGAGGACACCCTGGCTGGCGGCGGCTACCGCATCACCACCACCCTGCAGAAGTCCAAGCAGGACGCCTTCACCAAGGCCGTCGACGACCAGTTGATGAGCAGGCTCGACAAGAAGAACCGCAAGGTCGACCGCTTCGTCCGCGCCGGCGGCGTCGCCATCGACCCGGCCACGGGCAAGGTCCTCGCGATGTACGGCGGCATCGACTACACCCAGCAGTACGTCAACAACGCCACCCGCCGCGACTACCAGGTCGGCTCGACGTTCAAGCCGATCGTGTTCACCTCCGCCGTACAGAACGGCGCCCGGACACAGAACGGCGTCACGATCAACCCGTACACCGTCTACGACGGCACGGACAAACGCCCGGTGCAGGGCTGGACCGGCGGCACATACGCACCCGAGAACGAGGACAACGTCTCCTACGGCCCGATCACGGTCCGCACCGCCACCGACGACTCGGTGAACGCCGTGTACGCGCAGATGGCCGTGGACGTCGGCCCGTCCAAGGTCAGACAGACCGCGATCGACCTCGGCCTGCCCGCGAACACACCCGACATGAACCCGTACCCGTCGATCGCGCTCGGCACGGCCACCGCGAGCGTCCTCGACATGGCGGAGGCGTACGCGACGCTCGCCAACCACGGAGAGCACGGCACGTACACGCTGGTCGAGAAGATCTCCAAGGACGGCAAGGAGGACGTCGAGCTTCCCCACCGGGCCCCCGAGCAGGTCGTCAGCCGCGAGGCGGCGGACACCACCACGTCGATGCTGCGGAGCGTGGTGGACAGCGGCACCGCGACGGCCGCGCAGGCGGCGGGCCGGCCCGCCGCCGGCAAGACCGGCACCGCCGAGGCGGACCAGGCGGCCTGGTTCGCGGGCTACACCCCCGACCTGGCCACGGTCGTCGCCGTGATGGGCCAGGACCCGGACACGGGCCGGCACGAGTCGCTGTACGGCGCGATGGGCCTGGACCGCGTCAACGGCGGCGGCGCGCCCGCCGAGATCTGGGCGCAGTTCACGCGGACGGCGCTCGAGGGCGAGCCCGTCAGGGACTTCGACCTCCGCCTCCAGGCCGGCGCGGAGGCGTATCAGGAGCCGCCCACGGACCCCACGGCCCAGCCGCCGGGCGACGCCGTCACTCCCGACATCGGCGGCACGACGGGCGATCAGACCGTCCCGGGCCAGGACCAGGGGCAGACCGACGGCGGTATCCCGCCCACGGGCGGCACGGACACCACCGGCTCTCCCGGTACCGGTGAGACGCCGGACACCGGCGGCACCACCGACGGGGGCGGCACGACCGGGGACGGGGGCACCACGGGCGACGGTGGCACGACCGGCGACGGCGGCACCACCGGACCCGGGTGGACGACCGGAGCAGGCGGCACGACCAGCGCAGGCGGCCCCACCGGGAACGGCGCGGCTACGGGAGCCGGGGGGACGACGGGCGGGTCGGAAAGCTAGGCCCCAGGGCCCTCAGATCCCCAGATCCTTGATGATCTTCGCCACATGCCCCGTCGCCTTCACGTTGTACAGGGCGCGCTCGACCTTGCCCTCCTCGTCCACGATCACTGTGGAGCGGATGACGCCGACGACCTTCTTGCCGTACATCGTCTTCTCGCCGAAGGCCCCGTACGCCTCGAGGACCTGCCTGTCCGGGTCGGCGAGGAGGGTGACCTTCAGCGACTCCTTCTCCCGGAACTTGGCCAGCTTCTCCGGCTTGTCGGGCGAGATGCCGATGACGTCGTAGCCGGCGCCCGCCAGGAGCTCCAGGTTGTCGGTGAAGTCGCACGCCTGCTTGGTGCAGCCCGGGGTGAGCGCGGCCGGGTAGAAGTACACGATGACCTTGCGGCCCTTGCGGTCGGCCAGGGAGACCTCGTTGCCGTCGGCGTCCGGCAGGGTGAAGGCGGGGGCGGTGTCGCCGGGATTGAGTCGCTCGCTCATCGGTACCTCACGTAGCAGGGGCGGATTACCCGACGAGCCTAATCTCCTTCCGGCCCCGCCATAGGGGTGCCGGGGAGAGCGTCGGGCGCGAAACTGACAGACTGTCGACCACAGATGCAGGAATTGCGCGGAACACGTCGCACACGACCACGGAGGAAGCGCGGTGACGGACACGTCGAGCACACCGGACACCAGGACTCCGGCGCAGATCGAGGCGGACATCAAGCGCCGCCGCGAAACCCTCGCCGAGACGCTCGACGAGATCGGCGTCCGGGTGCACCCCAAGACGATCGTCGGGGACGCCAAGGCCAAGGTCGTCTCCAACATCGATCACACGCTCGGCCGGGCGTACGTCGGCGTCAACCGGGCCGTCAGCGAGGTCAAGGGGCAGTTCGTCACGCAGGAGGGCGCGCCCCGTCTGGAACGCATCGTGCCCGTGGCGCTGGTCGTGGTCGGCGTCGTGGGGCTGCTGGCGCTCGGCTCCCGGCGGCGCAAGGGCTGACCCGGGCGCGCACGAACAGGTCGAAGGCAGGTAGGTTCGGGGCGTGAGCGAGAAGACCCACCACGACAAGTTGCCGATCCGGATGCTGCACGACCGCGTGCTGGTGCGACAGGACGCCGCCGAGGGCGAGCGCAGGTCCGGCGGCGGCATCCTGATCCCCGCGACCGCGGCCGTCGGCCGGCGCCTCGCCTGGGCCGAGGTCGTCGCGGTCGGGCAGAACGTCCGGACCGTGGAGCCGGGCGACCGGGTCCTGTACGACCCGGAGGACCGGGCCGAGGTCGAGGTGCGCGGGATCCCGTACGTCCTGATGCGCGAACGCGACCTGCACGCCGTGGCGGCGGACCGCTTCGAGGGGTCGGAGGACACCACGGGTCTGTACCTGTAGATCTACCCGCAAAGGGGCCGGAGGCGGCTGCCACCGGCCCCTTTGCTGTTCCCTTGCTACCCTCGGGAGACCCCGACGAGACGCGCCGTACCGGGACAGGGACCACCAGGTCCGCAGGCAAAGACGACGCACCTGTCCGTTCCGTCTCACGGAGGTGCCTCTCATGGCCTGGGTCCTGCTCGTCGTCGCCGGTCTGCTCGAAGTCGCCTGGTCGATCGGGATGAAGTACACCGACGGATTCACCCGCCTGTGGCCGAGCCTTGCCACCGGCGCGGGCATCGTCGCGAGCATGCTCCTGCTGTCGTACGCCGCGAAGTCCCTGCCCATCGGTACGGCGTACGGCGTCTGGGTGGGCATCGGCGCGGCGGGCGCGGCGGTACTGGGCATGACCGTGCTCGGCGAGCCCGCGACCGCCGCGCGGATCTTCTTCGTGGCGCTGCTGCTGGTCGCCGTGGTGGGCCTGAAGGCGACGTCGGGGCGCTGACTTCTTCGGTCTGCACAGAGCCCCCGGGATTTCCGTGACCTTCCGACGAGCAGTTCGTTACTACGTACGAGCTACGAATGGGCGATCGAGAGCAGGGGGAATCGATGACCGCGAGCCGATACACACGGGAATTACTGTCCGCTACAGCGGCTTCTTCACGCACGCTCTCCGAGACATTGGAGAAGCTGGGAGTGGATCCCAAAGGCCCTTCGCGCCGCTACCTGCGTGACCGCATGCGGAAGTTCGGCGTGGACACATCTCACTTCGAGCGGGAGACGGGGGCACGATGGACGAAAGAAATCCTCGAGTCGGCGGTGGCCGCGTCGACAAGCGTGAACGGAGTGCTGCGATACCTGGGAATCGAGGTCGTGGGCGGCCACCATACGAACATCAGCCGCCGGATCAAGGCTTACGGCATCGACACCTCACACTTCCGGAGACAATCGCAAGTCGGCGTGCCGAGACAACGCTGGTCTCCGGAAGGGCTCTTGGTCGAACAGGAGCCGTCACTGGCCCGACGCCAACCCAGCAACCGGCTCAAGCGAGCCATGATCGCACTCGGGGCGGCCGAACAGTGCGCCCTCTGCGGAAGAGAACCCTTCTGGCGGAGCCGCCCGCTGCCGCTGGAGGTCGATCACCTGGACGGGAACTGGCGAAACAACCGTCTGGAGAATCTGCGCCTGCTGTGCCCCAACTGCCACTCGGCAACGGACACTTACCGGGGAAGGAACAAGGGGCGGCGTACATGAACGAGCCACAACGCTATACAAGGGAGATGCTTGCAAAAGCCGCAGAGCACTGCTCGGACATCGACGAGGTCATCGCTTACCTGGGTGTCCGTCCTTACGGCCAGCTTCGTCGCCAGCTATTTCGGAGATTCGAGCACTTCGGGATCGACATCACCCATTTCCGGCGCTTCAAGCGAGGACCTCGCCCATGTCCGCAGCCGTCCCGAACCGAACTGGCGGCAGCCGTGGCTCAGTCCCAGTCGATTGCAGAGACGCTGCGTCAGCTCCACCTGCCCGGCGGCTCCCGCATATACACGCGATTCCACGAGTGGATCAACGAATACGGGATCGACACCTCCCACTTCCTGGGGCAAGCCCACCAGCGAGGTAGGCCTGGGACAATTACGCGAAAGTCAGCTGCTGAGGTACTGGTCAAGCACGGTGGTCGACGGCGCACCAAGACCGTCCTGCTGCGTCGTGCCCTGGTTGAGGCAGGCGTTCCCGAACAGAGTGACGAGTGCGGAACCCCGCCCGAGTGGCACGGACGACCCATGACGCTTGAGATCGACCACATCAACGGCGACTGGAGCGACGACCGGCGCGAGAATCTGCGGTTGCTCTGCCCCAACTGTCACGCGATCACCAATACCTGGTGCAGAGGTGGCCGACGTCGTGGCTCCTAGTCGCCCATCCCCCATCCCAGGTCATGGCAGCCCAGTAGAGTAGGCGTACGCGCTCGTACTCCAATTGGCAGAGAGACTGGCCTTAGAAGCCAGGTGTTGTCGGTTCAAGTCCGACCGGGCGCACCTCGGACAGGGCCAGGCGCTGTGAACCACGGATGCCTGGCCAGGTCATGGCTCTTCCTCAGCCGAGCAGCTCCCGTACCACCGGCACCAGTGCCCGGAACGCCTTGCCCCGGTGGCTGATCGCGTTCTTCTCCTCAGGGGTCAGTTCCGCGCAGGTCCGCGTCTCGCCCTCCGGCTGGAGGATCGGGTCGTAGCCGAAGCCGTTCGTGCCCGCCGGGGCGTGGCGGAGGCTCCCCTTCAGCCGGCCCTCCACCACGCGCTCCGTCCCGTCCGGCAGGGCCAGGGCCGCCGCGCAGGCGAAGTGCGCGCCGCGGTGGGCCTCGCCGATGTCCGCGAGCTGGGCCAGGAGCAGGTCCAGGTTCGCCTTGTCGTCGCCGTGCCGGCCGGCCCAGCGGGCCGAGAAGATGCCGGGGGCTCCGTGCAGCACGTCCACACACAGGCCCGAGTCGTCCGCCACCGCGGGCAGGCCCGTCGCCTGGGCCAGGGCGTGGGCCTTGAGCAGGGCGTTCTCGGCGAAGGTGACGCCCGTTTCCTCGACGTCGGGGATGTCGGGGAAGGCGTCCGCGCCGACCAGGTCGTGCGGGAGGCCCGCGTCGGCGAGAATCGCCCTGAGTTCGGTGATCTTTCCGGCGTTGCGCGTGGCGAGGATCAGGCGGGTCATGTCCACCAGTATCCGTGGGCCGCGGGCGCCTCTTCCCCGTGCCCCCGGTGCCGACCGCGGCGTCCTAGGACGTGCAGACCTTCGTCAGTTCTCCCGCCGCGTTCGTGACCGGGCCGACGTCGGGGGTGTCGTCGCCGTTCCTGACGGCCTCGCGGACGTTCGTGACGGCCTTGCGGAGATCGTCGACCGCCTTGTTGACATCGACGTTGTCCGTCGTGTCCCCGATCTTGTCGAGGTTCTTCTCGATGGAGTCGAGGGAGGCGCCGGTCTGTGTCGGGTCGTTCGCCGCGTTCTCGACGGCCTGCTGGAGGTCGGTGACGCTGTCGGCTATGGCGTCGGCGGTCTGGACGCAGTCGATCGCCTTGTTGACGGCGTCGCAGCCCGCGCTCGCGCCCACGGCGGTGAGTGCGGCGACGGCGGCGAGTGCGGCGGCGGTGGTGCGTCGGCGGTGGCGCGCGGCCATGGAACGGATTCCCTCCCTGTTGACGGTGCGGCACTCTCCCGTGGACGTGCCGGCCGGTCCGGCTCGCCCGACCTGTCGGTGGTCGTACGGGGCTGAGTCGGGGCGCGCGGGATTCTCCCGGGCGCCCGTCACATCAGCGGTGCGGCTATCCCTGAAAACGCCGGACGGCGCTACTCGGTTGCCTCCAGCGCCGCACGCTGGATGGCCGCGAGCCGGTCGCAGCCTGCGACGGCCAGGTCGAGCAGGGCGGTCAATTCCGCGCGGTCGAAGGGTGCCGCCTCCGCCGTGCCCTGTACTTCCACGAAGCGGCCGTCGCCGGTGCAGACGACGTTCATGTCGGTCTCGGCCCTGACGTCCTCCTCGTAGCAGAGGTCCAGGAGCGGTACGCCGTTCACGATGCCGACGGAGACGGCGGCGACCGCACCGGTCAGCGGCTGCCGGCCGGTCTTCACCAGCTTCTTGCGCTGTGCCCAGGCCACCGCGTCGGCCAGCGCCACGTACGCGCCGGTGATCGCGGCGGTGCGGGTGCCACCGTCCGCCTGGAGCACGTCGCAGTCGAGGACGACGGTGTTCTCGCCGAGTGCCTTGTAGTCGACGACGGCGCGCAGGGAGCGGCCGATGAGACGGCTGATCTCGTGTGTACGGCCGCCGATCTTGCCCTTGACCGACTCGCGGTCGCCGCGGGTGTTGGTGGCGCGGGGCAGCATGGCGTATTCGGCGGTGACCCAGCCCTCGCCGCTGCCCTTGCGCCAGCGCGGGACGCCCTCGGTGACGGAGGCGGTGCAGAGGACTTTCGTGTCGCCGAAGGAGACGAGGACGGAGCCCTCGGCGTGCTTGCTCCAGCCACGCTCGATGGTGATGGGGCGAAGCTGTTCGGGCGTGCGGCTGTCGATTCGAGACATGGCTTGAGCCTATCCGTACATGCAACAGGGGCCTCTCCCGGCGGGAGAGGCCCCTGCGGTGTGGGCGCGTGGGCTCACATCATGTCTTCGATCTCGGCCGCGATCGGGTCCGCGTCCGTTCCGATGACGACCTGGATGGCGGTGCCCATCTTGACGACGCCGTGGGCGCCTGCGGCCTTCAGGGCGGCTTCGTCGACCATCGAGGCGTCGTGGACCTCGGTGCGCAGCCGGGTGATGCAGCCTTCGATCTCGTCGATGTTGTCGATGCCGCCGAGCCCGGCAACGATCTTCTCAGCCTTGCTGGCCATGTCTCTTCTCCCTGATCCGAACCGCTTTGTCGCAGTAACCCATAGGTGGACGAACTTTGCGAGCGGTCTGGTCGTGCGAACCCGAGGGAGGCGTTCCCGACAGTGCGACCGTCCGTCAACTGGTCTACACCACGCTGGGAGAGGGCGCCAAACACGGTGCCGCCCGGAGAGCACCCACCGGGGACATCACGGCGAAGTGGCGCTCATCACACTATTCGGGCCTCTCCTTACATACACACCACGAGCTATCGTTTCGGGAAATTCGCCGTAAGTGCGGCGTTACTCGCAGCATGTCCTGGACTACAGAATTCACGGGTTCCTTATCTCACCTTCACCGTGCTACAACAGGTCTACACCAGTGAGTGGTGTAGACCACGCGGGAGCTGCCCACCTCGTTCAGCCCTTCCCGTCCCTCGGCAGCCCCCAGCACATGGAGGAACTATGAGCACCGCCACCGAAACCTCGGCGGCCCCCGCAAAGAAGCGGGGATCAGGTCTGTTCCAGGGCCTGCAGAAGGTCGGCCGCAGTCTTCAGCTCCCGATCGCCGTTCTGCCGGCGGCGGGCATTCTCTTGCGACTCGGCCAGCAGGACGTCCACGACAAGCTGAACCTGCCTGACAAGGTCACGGCGGTGTTCGCCACAGCTGGTGGCGCGATCTTCGACAACCTGCCGATGCTGTTCTGCATCGGTGTGGCGATCGGCTTCGCCAAGAAGGCCGACGGCTCCACGGCCCTGGCCGCCCTGGTCGGCTTCCTGGTCTACAGCAATGTGCTGAAGGCCTTCCCGGTCACCGAGGCCAAGGTCCAGCCCGGTGCTGACATAGCCGCGACCTACAACAACCCCGGCGTGCTCGGCGGCATCGTCATGGGTCTGCTGGCCGCGGTGCTGTGGCAGCGCTACCACCGCACCAAGCTGGTCGACTGGCTCGGCTTCTTCAACGGCCGGCGCCTGGTCCCGATCATCATGGCCTTCGTCGGCACGCTCGCCGGCGTCTTCTTCGGCCTCGTGTGGGAGCCGATCGGCGAGGGCATCGCCGACTTCGGCGAGTGGATCACCGGTCTCGGCGCCCTGGGCGCGGGTCTGTTCGGTCTCATCAACCGTGCGCTGATCCCTGTGGGCATGCACCAGTTCGTGAACACGGTCTCCTGGTTCCAGATCGGTGACTTCAAGAACTCGGCCGGCGAGGTCGTCCACGGTGACCTCAACCGGTTCTTCGCCGGTGACCCGACCGCCGGACAGTTCATGTCGGGCTTCTTCCCGATCATGATGTTCGGTCTGCCGGCCGCCGCACTCGCCATTGCGCACGCCGCCCGCCCCGAGCGCCGCAAGGCCGTGATGGGCATGATGATCTCTCTGGCGCTGACCTCCTTCGTGACCGGTGTGACCGAGCCGATCGAGTTCTCGTTCATGTTCATCGCTCCGGTGCTGTACGCGATCCACGCGGTCCTCACCGCCCTGTCCCTGGCGGTCACCTGGGCGCTCGGCGTCCACGCGGGCTTCACCTTCTCCGCGGGCGCCATCGACTACCTGCTCAACTGGAACCTGGCCACCAAGCCATGGCTGATCATCCCCATCGGCCTGGTGTTCGCGGCGATCTACTACTTCGTCTTCCGCTTCGCGATCGTCAAGTTCAACCTCCCCACCCCGGGCCGCGAGCCCGAGGAGGAGGTCGAGGACCTCACGAAGGCGTGAGCGACTCCTCCGAGCGACCCGAAGGCCCCGGAACCTCGTCAGGGTTCCGGGGCCTTCGGGCGTGTGAGGGGGTGACTCGTACGCCGGTCCTAGACCTCGTACGTCGCCCGGGGCGTCGCCAGTTCCACCGGTCCGGAGTAGACGGCGCGGGCGTCCGCCAGGTTGACCTGAGGGTCGGTCCACGGCGGGATGTGGGTCAGGACCAGGCGGCGGGCGCCGGCGCGGGCGGCCGCCGCCCCGGCCTCGCGGCCGTTGAGGTGGAGGTCCGGGATGTTCTCCTTGCCGTAGGTGAACGCGGCCTCGCACAGGAAGAGGTCCGTGTCACGGGCCAGTTCGTCCAGGGCCTCGCTCACGCCCGTGTCGCCGGAGTAGGTGAGCGACCTGCCGCCGTGTTCGACGCGGATGCCGTACGCCTCCACCGGGTGGCGTACGCGTTCCGTGTGCACGGTGAAGGGGCCGATCTCGAACGAGCCCGGCTTGACCGTGTGGAAGTCGAAGACCTCGCTCATCGAGGAGGCCGAGGGGGTGTCGGCGTAGGCGGTGGTCAGGCGCTGCTCGGTGCCCTCCGGGCCGTAGACGGGGATGGATGCCGCGCGGCCGCCGTCGTGGCGGTAGTAGCGCGCGACGAAGTACCCGAGCATGTCGATGCAGTGGTCGGCGTGCAGATGGCTGAGGAAGATCGCGTCGAGGTCGTAGAGACCGCAGTGGCGCTGCAACTCGCCAAGGGCGCCATTGCCCATGTCGAGGAGCAGCCGGAAGCCGTCGGCCTCGACGAGGTAGCTCGAGCAGGCCGAGTCCGCGGACGGAAACGACCCCGAGCAGCCGACGACGGTGAGCTTCATAAAGCTGGAACCTCCGCGTGGCAGAAAGTGCACAAGGCAGGGACGGACGGTGACGGGGGTCGTGCGGTCCGTCGAGCGTAAGGCGCAAAAGGGCCGGTCGCTCCTCCGCCAGAGGCCGTTGTGGGCGAACTCACCTGTGGTGTCACCGGTTCGGCTGGACCGCGGGCTCATGGGGAGTGCGTCGGGGCGCACGGCCCGCGGCTCAGCGGCTTGTTGGTGTGCGCCGAGGGCGGGCGATGCCGCGCGTACGCCGGTAACGTCAACCATATGGACACGTCCTGGTGGCTGGCACTGGCGGCGGTGGTGCTGCTCGCGCTGGTCGCGACGCTGGTGGACGGGTGGGGACGCGGTCGGCGCCCGCGCCCCGCTGCGACACGTCCACCGGGACGGGCCCGGCTGCATCCGCGACCGGCCGAGATCTGGTGGGCGAGCGTTCCGTACGAGGACCGTGTCGGTTCCAAGGACCGGCCCTGCCTGGTGCTGACGGTGCGTGGGGACAGCGCGACGGTCGCCGGGATCACCAGTCGGTACCACGACGAGCGGGCGGGCGTGATACCGCTGCCGCCGGGCACGGTGGCCGACGCCCACGGACGGCCCAGCTTCCTGGAGACCGACGAGCTGCGCGACGTACCGCTGTGGGATTTCCGGCGCCGGGTGGGCGTGGTGGATCCCGTGCTGTGGGATCAGGTGCGGTATCTGGCTGGTTGATCGGTCTCATGGCTCGTCCTCACGGCCTCGTCCTTCCCTCCTGCCCCGTCCTTCCCTACCGCCTCGTCCTTCCCTACTGCCCCGTCCTCACGGAGCGGTCACCGTCACCGTGACCGCCCACTGCTCGATGCCCAGGCACGACGCCTGACCCGGGCGCTGGGCGCACAGGGGTCGGGTCGAGGTGAGCCGCGCCGTTCCGGGCGCGACAGCATCGAACGCGGCGAGGGCGTCGCCCGGCTGGACGACGATGCCGGCGTTGACGGCCTTGAGCGCGTCACCCGTGGCGGTGACGCGCGCCCAGGGCCGGTCCTTGGAACCGTCCAGTGCGATGCGGATCCGGCCGCCCGGTGTCAGGCACACGGTGCGGCCCGTGTCGGCCGCGGCGAGCTGCACTTCGGGCGCGCAGCCCGTCCCGGTCGCCCTGGGGGTCGGCGGGAGGGACGGCGACATCGACGGCGAGGCCGATGCCGGCCCCGAGGGCGACGCCGCGCCGCTGCCGGCCGAACCGCCGCCGCTCGGGCCCCCGCAGCCTGCGACGAGAAGCACCGCTGCCGCGAGGGTGGTCAGGTGGAGTGTCGTACGGCGCATCGGGCGGCCGCCTTCCTCTGCCTCGTCCTTCGTGCTGCCCTTGTGCTGGTGTGACGTTCCTCCAGCTCATCAGGATCCGCCCGTGACCGCGAGCGGGCCCCGGCTACGGACACGGCCGGGGCCCTTCGTGCGCGGGGTGCTCAGCCGGTCGTCAGGGCGGTGTCGTCCGCGACGAAGCCGGTCTGCAGCGAGGAGTCCTCCACGCCGTCGAACCTCAGGGTGACCGTGGACCCCGCGAACGAGGACAGGTCGCTTTGCCGCTCCATAGGCGGCACTCGGCGTGCCGATCGGCGGGCATCGGCGTGTTGACGAGAAGGCGGGTTCCGGGGGCGAGGCCCCCGGTCACCTCCGCAGGAAGAACCCTATGCCCACAGCTGTCCCCGCAGCGTCTTGATCGCCTCTTCCGTCGTCGCCGCCGTGTAGACGCCCGTCGACAGGTACTTCCAGCCGCCGTCGGCCACGATGAAGACGATGTCGGCGCTCTCGCCCGCCTTGACGGCCTTGTTGCCGACCCCGATGGCCGCGTGGAGGGCCGCGCCCGTGGAGACGCCCGCGAAGATGCCCTCCTGCTGGAGGAGTTCACGGGTGCGGGTCACGGCGTCCGCCGAGCCGACGGAGAAGCGCGTGGTCAGGACCGAGGCGTCGTACAGCTCCGGCACGAAGCCCTCGTCGAGGTTCCTGAGGCCGTACACCAGGTCGTCGTAGCGCGGTTCCGCCGCGACGATCCGCACGTCCGGCTTGTTCTCGCGCAGGTACCGGCCCACGCCCATCAGCGTGCCGGTGGTGCCGAGGCCGGCCACGAAGTGCGTGACGGAGGGAAGGTCGGCCAGGATCTCCGGTCCGGTCGTCGCGTAGTGCGCGCCCGCGTTGTCCGGGTTGCCGTACTGGTAGAGCATCACCCAGTCCGGATGATCGGCCGCCAGCTCCTTGGCGACTCGTACGGCCGTGTTGGAGCCGCCCGCGGCCGGGCTGGAGATGATCTCGGCACCCCACATGCCCAGGAGGTCGCGGCGCTCCTGCGAGGTGTTCTCCGGCATGACGCACACCATGCGGTAGCCCTTGAGCTTCGCCGCCATGGCCAGGGAGATGCCCGTGTTGCCCGAGGTGGGCTCCAGGATCGTGCAGCCCGGGGTCAGCCGGCCGTCCTTCTCCGCCTGCTCGATCATGAACAGGGCGGGGCGGTCCTTGACCGAGCCGGTCGGGTTGCGATCCTCCAGCTTGGCCCAGATACGGACGTCGGGGGACGGCGAGAGCCGCGGCAGGCGTACCAGGGGGGTGTTGCCCACAGCGGCCAGCGGGGAGTCGTAGCGCATCTGCGATCAGGCCATTCGCGGCCGACGCCCGACCGCCGTGCGGGCCGGACGCGGCTTCGCCGCGGCGGAACCGCCGGCCACGGCCGGCAGGATCGTCACGTTGTCGCCGTCGGCGAGCTTGGTGTTGATGCCGTCGAGGAAGCGGACGTCCTCGTCGTTCAGATAGACGTTCACGAAGCGGCGCAGCTCCCCACCGTCCACGATGCGGGCCTGAATGCCCATATGACGTGTCTCGAGGTCGGCGAGCAGCTCGGCGAGGGTCTCCCCATTGCCCTCGACGGCCTTCTGACCGTCGGTGTACTGGCGGAGGATGGTGGGGATGCGGACCTCGATGGCCATGGCTCAGGGCTCCTGTCGGGAGAAGTCTGGTGGGAGGTGCCCCCTGCTCGAGCGGAGCCGAGAGCTTGCGGGCGGGCGCACAGCGGCGCGGAGCGTCGTGACGGGACGGGGAGCGGGGCGCCGCGGCTCACGGCCGTACGGCGGCAGTGCGGCGTCAACAGATGGCGCTGTTCGACCTGCACAGATCGACGTGCAGCCGCGCCACGAGCAGCGTGCCCGGCGTCTTCTTGCTCACGTCGTGGAGAACCATGGGGTCATCGTATCGATTCCCCCCTCGGCGCCCGGAGTGCGATCTCGCATGGTGGATGAATTCTGACCGAATTACGGGATCAGTAGGTCTCCACCACCTTGACCTCCTCCTCCGTCACCTCGCCCTCCACGATCCGGAACGAGCGGAACTGGAACGGGCCGGCAGCGTCCGTGTCGGCCGTCGAGACCAGGACGTAGTGGGCGCCCGGCTCGTTGGCGTACGAGATGTCGGTGCGGGAGGGGTACGCCTCGGTCGCCGTGTGGGAGTGGTAGACGACCACCGGCTCCTCGTCACGTTCGTCCATCTCCCGGTACAGCTTGAGCAGATCACCGGAGTCGAATTCGTAGAACGTGGGCGAGCGGGCGGCGTTCAGCATCGGGATGAAACGCTCGGGGCGGCCGGAACCCACGGGGCCCGCGACCACGCCGCACGCCTCGTCGGGGTGGTCCTGGCGCGCATGGGCGACGATCCGGTCGTACAGGTCCTGGGTGATGGTCAGCATGACGGTCAGGATAAGCAGGACAACCAAGGGGGGGGCCGCGCGATGGGGGTCCCCAGGCATTCAGCTCTGGGGGAGCGTCAGGCAGGGCGGTGGTGGGTGACGGGTGGGCCGACCCGTACCGAAGGGTGGTACGAGGCGGCCCACATGGTGAGCTGCGAGGCTCAGCCGACCTTCTCCAGATGCGTCTCGCGGCGCTGGGCGACCTGCGGGTTGCGCGCCTTCAGCACGACCCAGCCGACGGCCAGGGCGGCCGTCCAGACGGCCATCACGTACAGGCAGATGCGGGAGTCGGCGTCGTACGCGATCAGGCCGGTGACGAAGAGCAGGAACGCGATGGCGATCCAGCTGCACACCGCGCCGCCCGGCGCCGGGAAGGAGGAGGCGGGCAGCCGGCCCGCCACGACCGCGCGGCGGTACAGGACGTGGCTGATCAGGATCATCAGCCAGGTCCAGATGCCGGCCGCGGTGGCCACCGAGGTGACATAGCCGAAGGCCTTCTCCGGGACGACGTAGTTCAGGACCACGCCGATGGCCATGAAGGCGACCGAGACCGTGATGCCGAGGGCCGGGGTCTTCGACGCCGACAGCCGGCTGAACACCTTCGGGGCCTCCTCGTTGTCCGCGAGCGTGCGCAGCATGCGGCCGGTGGAGTACATGCCCGAGTTGCAGGAGGACAGGGCCGCGGTGAGCACCACGAAGTTGACGATGCCGGCGCCGGCCGGGATGCCGATCTTCGCGAAGGCCTCGACGAACGGGCTCACGCCGGGCCCGAACTCGGTCCACTTCACCACGCAGAGGATGACGGTGAGAGCGCCGACGTAGAAGAGCGCGATGCGCCAGGGCAGGGTGTTGATCGCCTTGGGGAGGGTCTTCTCCGGGTTCTCCGACTCACCGGCCGTCACACCGACCAGTTCCACGGCGAGGTAGGCGAACATGACGCCCTGCAGGGTCATCAGCGAGGAGCCGATGCCTGTGGGGAAGAAGCCGTCGAACTGCCAGAGGTTGGTGACGGAGGCGGTGTCACCGGCGGAGCTGAAGCCGAACGTCAGCACGCCGAGACCGATCACGATCATGCCGATCAGCGCGGTGACCTTGATCATCGAGAACCAGAACTCGATCTCGCCGAACAGCTTCACCGAGATCAGGTTGGCCACGAACAGGACCACCAGGAAGACCAGTGCCGTCACCCACTGCGGGATGGCCGGGAACCAGTAGTGGACGTAGATCGCGGCGGCCGTCAGCTCGGCCATACCGGTCACCACCCACATCAGCCAGTACGTCCAGCCGGTGAAGTAGCCGAAGAACGGGCCGAGGAATTCCCGGGAGTACTCCGCGAAGGAGCCGGAGACCGGGCGGTACAGGAGCAGCTCGCCGAGCGCCCGCATGATGAAGAAGATGATCACGCCCGCGAGGGCGTACATGAAGATCAGACTGGGGCCGGCCTTGGCGATGTTCGCCCCGGCACCGAGGAAGAGGCCGACGCCGATGGCGCCGCCGATCGCAATCATCTGGACCTGACGGCTGCCGAGCCCGCGCTCGTACCCCTCTTCGGGGGCAACGCCGCCCACGGCCTCACTGCCGTCGTAGTTCGTACCGACCTGCGATGAGGTCATGTGTGATGCGCCTTTCTCCATGCCGATCCGAGCCAGTCCCATGGCTTCGGATCGGGTTCCGATCCCCCCGGATGTGATGGAGCAGTGCCTGGCCGACGGTCGTCGGCTCGGTGGCGCACCCGACCGGACATGGATGGCGTCCCGTCGGGCGGTCGTGAAGATGTATCACGGCCGCAACATTGATCGGCTGGGCGCCATGTGACGCACAACACCGGAAGAACCGGACGAAGGTGCACTCGAATGGACATACTTGGCCACAGCGGTGACAGGATCGTTATCCGGAATCGACCCCCCGCTGAGCGAACACCGGGTGTCCGCCGGGTGAACGCAGGGCCCTTCGCGTCAGGGCATAAGGGTCGTGACGAGCGTCTCCTGGAGGCCGCCGAGCCACAGGTAGGCCATCACCATGGGTTTGCGCGGGTCCTCGTCCGGCAGCCGGTAAAGATGGTCGGTGTCGTCCTCGTCGACGACCTCGAGCCGCGAGCCGATCGCCAGCCGCAGGTCGTTCAGGGCGCCGAGCCACTGCCCGGACTCCACCCGCGACAACTTCAGGACGCCCCCCTCCTCGCTCGTCGAGGTCAGCGCGTCCAGCGAGCGGATCACCGCGAGGGCGTTGTCGCGCTTGCGCGCGCGCAGGTCGTTCTCGGTGAAGCGGCGGAACTCGGCGGAGTACGCCTGTTGCTCCTCGGCCTCCTCGGGCGAGCTCGGCCCACTCCCGGGGCCGCCGTAGGCGTCCGGGAACAGACGGCGCAGTACCGGGTCGGAGGGCGGTTCACTGGGGCCCTCCGCGAACAACTCGGCCAACGGATCGTCGGGAGTGTTCTCGGCGGGGCCCGGCCCGATGAGCTCCAGCAGCTGCACGGCCAGCGACCGGATGATGGAGATCTCGACGCCGTCGAGCGCGACGGCGGCACCGCCGCCGGGGAGTGATTCGAAGTGTCCTGACATCAGGGAGGTCGTTACTTCCGGTCCTGCTGAAGGGTGGCCCACAAACCGTAGCCGTGCATGGCCTGCACGTCGCGTTCCATCTCCTCGCGGGTACCGCTGGAGACGACCGCCCGGCCCTTGTGGTGGACGTCGAGCATGAGCTTGGTGGCCTTGTCCTTGGAGTAGCCGAAGTACGTCTGGAAGACGTACGTCACATAGCTCATCAGGTTGACCGGGTCGTTATGGACGATCGTCACCCAGGGGACATCGGGTTCGGGGACGGCGAACTGTTCCTCCGCCGACTCGGTCTTCTCGATCTCTAGGGGTGCGGGAGCCGTCACACGGCCCATGCTGCCACCTCGACCGGGTGCCCGCACAAACAGACACCGCCGCCACCCCCATAAATCGTCACACTGACGAGATGGGAGTACGATCCGACGTCATGAACACAGCGGACCTTGGGCTGCCGGTGGACGTGCCCTCGACGGCGCTCTTCACCGACCACTACGAGCTGACGATGCTGCAGGCCGCCCTCAAGGCGGGCAGCGCCGAGCGGCGCTCCGTCTTCGAGGTCTTCACCCGGCGGCTGCCCGAGGGCCGCCGCTACGGCGTCGTGGCCGGCACCGGGCGCGTGCTGGACGCGGTCGAGAACTTCCGCTTCGACGCGGACGTCCTCGCCTTCCTGCGGGAGCGCCGCATCGTCGACGCGCAGACCCTGGCCTGGCTCGCCGAATACCGCTTCGACGGCGACATCTGGGGCTACCCGGAGGGAGAGGTGTACTTCCCCGGCTCGCCGATCATGCGGGTGGAGGGCTCCTTCGCCGAGTGCGTGCTGCTGGAGACCGTGATCCTGTCCGTCCTCAACCACGACTCGGCCGTCGCGGCCGCCGCCTCCCGCATGTCCTCCGCCGCGGACGGCCGGGGGCTGATCGAGATGGGCGCCCGGCGCACCCACGAGCTGGCCGCCGTGGCCGCCTCGCGGGCCGCGTACATCGGCGGCTTCACGACCACCTCCGACCTGGCCGCCGGCTTCCGGTACGGCATCCCGACGGTCGGGACCTCCGCCCACGCCTTCACACTGGTGCACGACAGCGAGCGGGACGCCTTCCGGGCCCAGGTCCAGTCGCTGGGGCGGGGCACCACGCTGCTCGTGGACACGTACGACGTCACCGAGGCCGTCCGGCTGGCCGTCGAGGTCGCCGGACCCGAGCTGGGAGCCGTGCGCATCGACTCCGGCGACCTGCTGCTGGTCGCGCACCGGGTGCGCCAGCAGCTCAACGAGCTGGGCGCGACCCACACGAAGATCGTCGTGACCTCGGACCTGGACGAGTACGCCATCGCCTCGCTGCGCGCGGCGCCCGTGGACGCGTACGGCGTCGGCACCCAGCTGGTGACGGGTTCCGGCCATCCGACCAGCTCGATGGTCTACAAGCTGGTCGCCCGCGCCGAGTCCCCGGACCCGCAGGCTCCGCTGGTGCCGGTCGCGAAGAAGTCGATCGGCGGCAAGACCTCCATCGGCGGCCGCAAGTGGGCCGCGCGACGGCTCGACGAGCATGGGGTTGCGGATGCCGAGGTGGTCGGCACCGGACCGGTGCCGGACGAGCTGGCGGACCGGCAGCTGCTGGTCCAGCTCGTCAAGGGGGGCCAGGTCGTCGCCCGCGAGCCGCTGGACGTCGTACGCGACCGGCACGCGGCCGCGCGCGCCGGTCTGCCGCTGTCGGCGACACAGCTGTCGCGCGGGGAGCCGGTCATCCCGACCGAGTACGTGTGACGCGACCGGTCGTGCGGAAGCGGTCGTGCGACCGGTTCGGTACGACCATGGGGTGAGAGCGGGGTGTGGCTTCGGCCGACCCCAGCGACGGGTGCATGAACGCGCGGCCGGCGGGAATGCAACGGCAGCGCACCCACGCACCCCGCCGACCGCCTGAATGCCCCCTCCCGCCCGGCTCCCGAAGTCTCTAGGCTCGGTAGTTCGTACGGACGGCCGGGCTCGCACCCTCCCCACCGAACAGCCGCCAAGCCGAAGGACACCGACCATGCGCCGCGCCTTGATCGTCGTAGACGTACAGAACGACTTCTGTGAAGGCGGCAGCCTCGCGGTGGCCGGTGGTGCCGATGTGGCCGCCGCAATCACCGAGCTGATCGGCCAGGCCCCTGCCGGCTATCGCCATGTCGTCGCCACCCGGGACCTCCACATCGCCCCGGGAGGGCACTTCGCCGACAACCCCGACTACGTCCACACCTGGCCCGCGCACTGCGTGGCGGGCACCGAGGGTGTGGGCTTCCACCCGAACTTCGCCCCGACGGTCGCCTCCGGCGCCATCGACGCCGTGTTCGACAAGGGGGCGTACACCGGCGCGTACAGCGGGTTCGAGGGCACCGACGAGAACGCGGTCCCGCTCGGCGACTGGCTGCGGGCGCGGGAGATCGACGAGGTGGACGTGGTGGGCATCGCCACGGACCACTGCGTGCGCGCCACCGCGCTGGACGCCGCGCGGCAGGGCTTCCGTACGCAGGTTCTGCTGGACCTCACCGCCGGAGTGTCCGCGGAGACCACGGAGCGGGCCCTGGAGGAGCTGCGTAAGGCCGGGGTGGAGCTGTCCGGCAAGCCGGTCGTGTCGTAGCCCGGCCGGGGACCGAACCGGCCCGGAAGCACCGGCCGCGGGCGGTCACGCCTGCGCCGTCGGCCTCCTCAGCAGCGCCCTGATCGGGTGCCACAGCTCCTGGGAGAGATCCTGGCCCGCGCTGTCGGGAGCGGTGCGCCATATCAGCCCGTCGGGATGGTGCAGGACCGCGGTGATCTCGTCAGGGGTCGGTGGGGCCACGTTGCCGCGCAGGTAGACGGCGCGCAGGCCCAGGTTGCGCAGCCGTGTCAGCGCCCGGGCGCGGTTGTGGGCGAGGACGAGCACGCGGACGAAGCCGCTGCCGGAACCCGGGCTGGGCAGATTCAGCGCCACCACCACACTGCCGTTCGGCAGCTTGCAGAAACCTCCTGCGGCCATTCAGTCACATCCCCGTTTCGGTCGGTGTCAATAAGTGAGCCACAGGACGCACCTAAACACGATCGGCGGCGGCCCGCCAGGGGTCGCCGCCGATACGCTTCTGACCTGCAAAGATGCGGACTACTTCACCGCGGGCCCAACCTCGAGCTCGATCGTGGAGCCATCCTTGGCCACCTTTTCAATCTTGATCTTGGTGTTGGTGTCAGTGATCTTGACACCGGCGGCCGGGTTCGATGCGTCGTAGTAGGTGTTGGTGTGGTCGTCGAAAACCGACACCCCCTTCTGCGACCTGATCCGTACCGGCACGTCCGCCTTGTGCAGCGTGATCGCGTCGGTGGGCTCCAGGGTGAACGGCGAGTCGTAGGCCTGGAACCGGTTGCGCAGCAGTGTGCCGTCGGTCCACTTCAGCGGCGTCGGGTGCGAGTCGACCGGCAGGATCAGACCGGTGCCGGGGTGATCGGCGGTGTTGTTGTCCGGCTGCGAGGTGTCCCACTTCCAGATCAACAGGCCGTTCTGGTACGGGATGTGCTCGACCCAGTCCGGACGGGTCGTCGAGAAGCCGAAGTTGTACGGGCCGACCTTCAGGGTCTTGTCGTACGACACGTACTGGCGGTTCTCGGCGATGTAGTACTGCTTGTAGTCCTTGGTGAAGGACGCGCCGATCCGGGAGAAGCCGTGCGCCGTCCAGGCCGCGTCCGCGCTCTCGGCGTTGTCGGAGAAGAGCGCCGAGCCGTCCGCGGTCACCGTGACCTCGTCGGCCGCGAAGCCCTTGAGCGCCACACCGCCGTCGGTCTGGTAGCGGAAGCGCAGGTCGATCTTCTTGCCCGCGTTGGTGTCCAGCGGGTACGACAGCTTCTTGTACGAGTCGACCGTGCCGGTGAGGGCCGGCTTGCCGCTGCTGTCGCGCGGGATCGGCTGACCGTCCACCGTGCCGTCGAGCGCGGTCCAGTTGGCGCCGCCGTCCGTCGACACCTCGGTGTAGAGGTAGTCGTAGTCGGTCTCGATGTCGTACCAGCCGTCCAGGGTCAGCGTCGCCGAGGACTTGCCGGTGAGGTCGACCGAGCGGGTCAGGGTGTTGCGCAGGTCGTCACCGCTGCCGCTCCACCACTGGGTCGCGCCCTGGGCCGGGGTGACCACCTCGGTGGTGACGGCCTTTTCGGGCAGCGAGACGACCAGCGCCTGCTTGTGCTTGGTGTTGTACTCGGCCAGGCCCAGCTTGTGCCAGGAGTTCACACCGGCCTTGGCGATGTCGTAGTTGAGCCAGCCCAGCTGGAGCTTGTCCCAGGCGTTCATGTCCCAGGGCAGGTTGCCGATGGCCTCCTTGCCCGTGCCCAGCCAGGAACCGGACGACATCAGCGTCCAGAATCCGGTGGAGTTCTCACCGCCGTTGGTGTCGTACTCGTCCGGCAGGCCGAGGTCGTGCCCGTACTCGTGGGCAAAGACACCGAGTCCGCCGTTCTCCGGCTGGATGGTGTAGTCGCCGACCCAGATGCCGGTGTCGCCGATCTGGGTGCCGCCGAGCTTGTTGCCGTCGGGGCCGGTGGCACCGGCGTCGGTGCCGAAGACGTACCAGCGGTGGGCCCAGATCGCGTCCGTGCCCTGGGCGCCGCCGCCCGCGGACTCGTCCTCACCGGCGTGGACGATCTGGAAGTGGTCGATGTAGCCGTCGGGCTCGTTGAAGTCGCCGTCGCCGTCGTGGTCGTAGCGGTCCCACTGGTCGAACTGGGCGAGTTCCACGCGGATCTCGGCCGCGGTGTCACCGGCCGCCTCGCGCTCGGCCACCCAGGCGTCGACACCGTCCTGCACCGCATACCAGGCAGCACTGTCGCCGGCCTTGTTGGATCCGTAACGGGCCTCGTTGTAGGGGACCTTGACCCAGTCGGTCACTTCACCGTCGACCGAGTAGCGGCCCGAGGACTGCTTCTCGTAGTACTTCTTCAGCGACTCGGTGTTCGTGCCGGTGCCGAAGTACAGGTCCTGGTAGTGCTTCTGGTTGTAGTCCGCCCGCCAGTCCGTGCTGTTGTCCTTCGTGCGGTCGGGCTCGGCTATCCGGTTGTGCAGCGGGCCCGGGGTGCCGCCGTAGCGGCTGTCGACCTGGTCGCCGAACTCGACCAGGATCGTGAAGATCTTGTCGGTCTTCTCGCGGCCGAGCTCGACGTACTTGCTGTCGCCCTTCTTGCTCTCGAGCTGGACGACGTTCGAACCACCGCGGTTCGTGACCTTGGCCTTGCCGGACATGACCTGGTTGAGCGCTTCTTGGCGCTGAGCGTCCTGGGTCTTGCTCAGCGGACCGTCGAAGTCGTGCTCCTTCTGCTTCACCGGCTGCGGGTCCTGCCGGTTCACGGCGGCGGGATTCGCCGGCGTGTTCGCCTCCGCCACCGCGAAGGTCGCGAACGTGGCGGAGGCGGCCGCGAGTGTCACACCTGTCGCGGCCGCTCTGAACATCCAGGAACTACTGGTCACTTGAAGTCCTCCCCGACGCGTCCGATCGCGCGGATGACGAATCCCGACCGTGACGGGTCCGCGCGTGGTGTACGCGTGTGTCAAGTGACGGCATTTGACCGGAGTTTTAGGAGAAAAGACAGACCTTGACTTGACCAGGCCAAGTGCATTAGGAGAAACCGACGTTCGGTATACGAACGGCATAATCGCCTGTCAACAGGCGCATGCATCTGTCCAGTTGGCGGACTGAATGACTCCGTGCGCCCCCCGTGCATCAGCACCGTGGGTTAGGTCACGCTTACCAGCCGTTCCGCCAGGGCATGGAGGCGAATAGAGTCGGCAGGCGGAGCGTCGCAAAGACGGCGGATCGCCCTGTCGACACCGTTGTCACCCCCGACACGTCAAGTGCCACACATTCCACAAGTCGTCCGCATCCTCCCCCATCGCTAGTGCTGTGGCCGGAAAACTCGCGGCGT
>NZ_JAYWVC010000088.1:0-31559 GCF_036281785.1 Streptomyces chiangmaiensis
CGAAGCGCGCTGCCAAGCTGCGCTACACCCCGATGCCGCTGCTTGTCGCGGCGACGACGTTTACTCTAGCCCACCGGGGGCTAGAGACGAAATCCGGTTTTTCGGAGACGGCGGCGGCGGCGACGGCGGGTCGGGTCGGGGCGGATGTGGTCGAGCGCGACCAGGAGGACGGCCAGGGCGAAGAACGCCAGACCGAGGAGCAGTGCGTTGGCGAGGACGCTCCTGTAGCCGAGCCGGCCCACGTCCAGGAACGGGTAGAGGTAGCGGCCCGCCGTGCCCGGCAGGATCAGCTCGCCGCGTACCAGGGAAGCGGCCAGGTACGCCATGGGGTACAGCAGCCATGTCCTCGCCTGGCGCAGGGTCAGGGTGGCCGGGCGCATCAGGAGCAGCCAGTCCAGGAGCACCGCGATCGGCGTCACCGTGTGTATCACCTGGCCGGCGAGCGCGGCCCACACCGTGTGCACGTCGGGCCGGCTCGTCAGGGAGAAGGGGCCGGGCTCGTTCAGCAGGAGCATGTGGTAGACCAAGCCGGCGATCAGCGCATAGAACAGCGTGCCGCCGGTCACCAGGGATGGCAGCGGGCGGCGGGCCATCGAAGATCGCCACGCCGACAGGGCGAAGACCACGGCGATGAGCACATTGGTCTGGACCGCGAAGTGGGTCAGTACCCGGACCGGGTTGCCGATGAGCAGGTCGATGGTCACCGCCGCCGCGGCCGTCAGAGCGACCAGCAAGCGGTATGCGGCCGCCATCGGACGATAGGTGGGAGCCACCACGGCCGCAGGGGGAACGAAGGACGGCCGCAGCCTCGGCCTGCTCGGCACCGCCGGCAGGTCCGGGATCTCCTTGGGTATCGGCGGGATCATGCCCTCACGCTAAGCGGGTGGGGCAGATCGGGCGATATGGGTGATCCAGTCGGGTTACTGTCCGAGCTGCGAGCGGAGGCGGTGCCGTCGGCCCTCTACTCCCTGCTCACCAGCGTCAGCAGCGTCGCCTCCGGCGGGCAGGCGAACCGTACCGGCGTGTAGCGATTCGTGCCGCAGCCCGCCGACACGTGCAGGTAGGACGTCCGGCCCTCGGCCGTGTGTCGCGAGAGTCCCTTCACCCGGTCCGTGTCCAGGTCGCAGTTGGTGACCAGAGCGCCGTAGAAGGGGATGCACAACTGGCCGCCGTGGGTGTGGCCCGCCAGGATCAGGGGGTAGCCGTCCGCCGTGAACGCGTCCAGTGTGCGCAGGTACGGCGCGTGGACCACGCCCATGGAGAGTTCGGCCGCCGACGACGGGCCGCCCGCCACACGTTCGTAGCGGTCGCGCCTGATGTGCGGGTCGTCCAGGCCCGTCAGCTCCACCTCCAGGCCGTCCACCTTCAGCGCCCCCCGGGCGTTCGTCAGGTTCTGCCAGCCCGCAGCGTCGAAGCCGTCGCGCAGGTCCTCCCAGGGGTTGTGGACGACGCCGACCGCGGGCGCGTTGCCGTTCAGGCCGTGGTGGCCCCGCGCCTTGTCCACCAAGTAGCGGGCGGGGTTGCGCAGTTTGGGGCCGTAGTAGTCGTTCGAACCGAAGACGTACGCCCCTGGGAACTCCAACAGCGGACCCAGCGCGTCCAGCACCTCCGGCACGCCTTCCGGGTCCGAGAGGTTGTCCCCGGTGTTGATCACGAAGTCGGGGCGCAGGCCCGCCAGCGAGCGCAGCCAACGCTGCTTCTTGCGCTGTCCGCTCACCATGTGGATGTCCGAGACCTGGAGCACGCGCAGCGGGCGCGCCCCCGGGGGCAGCACCGGGATCGTCACCCGGCGCAGCCGGAAGGAACGTACCTCGATCCCGGCCGAGTAGAGCAGTCCGGCGGCGGCCACCGCCGTGATTCCCAGGGGTACTCCGTATCGCGCGCGCATACGACCATCGTGTCAGAACAAGAGGTGGCGTCGACTCGCCTGTGGACAACGAGGGATCGGCGGGCGAGCGCCCGCACGGAGAACGAGGGGACGTTGTCGACGTGCGTTCGGGGAAGGCCGCCCGAACCCATGGAAATCAATGGGCGGACGCGCCTTCACACCTGCGACAATCGGAGCCATGACCACGCTCAAGTCGAAGCTGCAGGAAGACCTCAACACCGCGATCAAGGAGCGCGACGAGCTCCGCTCCTCGACGCTCCGGCTGACGCTCGCCGCGATCACCAAGGAGGAGGTTGCGGGCAAGGAGAAGCGCGAGCTCTCCGACGAGGAGGTCACCAAGGTGATCACTCGCGAGGCGAAGAAGCGCCGCGAGGCCGCCGACGCCTTCGCGCAGGGCGGACGCACCGAGCAGGCCGAGCGGGAGAAGGCGGAGGGCGAGGTGCTCGCCACGTACCTGCCCAAGCAGCTGTCCGACGACGAGCTGCGGCAGATCGTCGCCCAGGCCGTCGAGGAGGCCAAGGCGGCCGGTGCCGAGGGCCCGCGCGCCATGGGCCAGGTCATGAAGATCGTGAACCCGAAGGTGGCCGGTCAGGCGGAGGGCGGCCGCGTCGCCGCCGTGGTCAAGCAGCTCCTCGCGGGCGGCTGACCGGACAACCCTTGCACCGAGGCGTACGACGACGGGGCGCTCCTCAGGCGAGGAGCGCCCCGTCGTCGTACAAGAACCGGAATCACCTCGGTGGTGCCGCGCCGCCGGCCGGGTGCCGGCGGCTCAGGGGCCGGGGCGCTGACTAGCCCCGTGGTCCGCCGGGTCCGCTGCCGCCGTTCGCGTTCCCCTGGATCCAGCCCTCCGGAATGGAGAAGGAAGGCGTCGGGAAGGTCCCGCCGGTCTGCCCCCCGTTGATCAGGCCGCCGGGCCCGTTGCCGCGGCCGTGGCCGTCACCCTGGCCATCGCCGTCCCCCTTGTCTTTTCTGTCTGGGATGTTGACGAGGGTGAAGTCCGCGACCGGCTTGTTCTGCAGCGCGCCCGTCATCATGTCGCGCCAGATCGGGCCCGGGACCTGGCCGCCGTAGACCTTCTCGTTCCACACGCCGCCGATGCGGATGTTCTTCATCTGGCGCTCGTGGGCCGGGTCGCCGACCCAGACCGCGCCCGCCATGTTCGGCGTGTAGCCGACGAACCAGGCCGCGTAGCGGAAGTCCGTCGTACCGGTCTTGCCCGCGCTCGGACGGTCGCGGAGGCCTGCCTGCGTACCCGTACCGTCCTCGACCACGCCCCTCAGGAGTGTGTTGATCGTGTCGGCCGTGGTCTCCGACATCGCGCGCGAGCACGTCGTCTTCGGGACGGGCAGGGACTTCTTCTGGTTGGCGACGGTCTGCGTGATCGACTCTATGGCGATCGGCGTGCAGTACGTGCCACGGTCGGCGAAGGTCGCGTAGGCGCTCGCCATCGTCAGCGGGGACATCTCCTGGGTGCCGAGCGCGATCGACGGGGCCTGGCTGATCCGCGCGCCGTCCGCCCGGTTGACACCCATCTTCTTGGCCATGTCGATGACCGGGCAGATGCCGATGTCACTGATCAACTGCACGTAGTAGGTGTTGACCGACTTGGCGGTCGCCTCCTTCATGCTGTACGGGCCGCGCTCCGCCTCGTCCTCGTTCGTGAGCTTGGTGCCGTCCGTGTTCACCCACTGCTTGCCGTCGCAGGCCGCGATCGGGCTCGGGTACTCCATCTCGTACGGTGAGGGGTACTCCTGGGTCGCAGGCTTGCCGCCCTCGATGGCGGCCGCGGCCACGATCGGCTTGAACGTCGAACCGGGCTGGTAGCCCGCGCCGCCGCCCATGTCCTTGTCCACCGAGAGGTTGATCTGCGTCTGGTTCTTGCCGAAGCCGTACGGACGGGACTGGCCCATCGCGAGGATCCTGCCCGTGCCCGGCTCGACGATGGTGGCAGCCGTGGCCACCTCGTCGGTCTTGTAGACGTGGGCCTTGATGGACGCCTGCGCCGATTCCTGCGCCTGCGGGTCGAGGGTCGTGCGGATGGTCAGACCACCGCGGTTCCAGATCTTCGCCCGGTCCGTCTGGGTCTTGCCGAACACCGGGTTGTTCAGGAACACCTCACGGACGTAGTCGCAGAAGAAGCCCGCGCCCTTGACCGCCGTGATGCAGCCGTTCTTCGGCTGGCTCACATGCAGCCCGAGAGCGGTCTCTTTCGCCTTGTCGGCCTCGGCCTGCGTTATGTCGTGCACGTCCGCCATACGCTGCAGCACCACGTTGCGCCGCTGCTTGGCCTCCGCCGTGTGGTTCACCGGGTCGTACCGCGTGGGCGACTGGACGAGGCCCGCGATCAGTGCGGACTCCTGCAGGTTCAGATCCTTGGCGTGCTTGGAGAAGTACCGCTGGGAGGCGGCCTCGACGCCGTACGCCTGCTGGCCGAAGAACGTGATGTTCAGGTAGTTTTCGAGGATCTTCTTCTTGCCGAGCTTTTCCTCGATCTGGATCGCGTACTTCAGCTCGCGGATCTTTCGGCCGACGGTCTGCTGGGTGGCCTGGGCGACCTTCGTCGGGTCGTCGCCGGCCTCCTCCACGAAGTAGTTCTTCACCAGCTGCTGGGTGAGCGTGGAGGCTCCCTGGGCCACTCCGCCGCTCTGCGCGTTCTGGTTCAGCGCGCGCAGGACGCCCTTCAGGTCGATCGCGCCGTGCTGGTAGAACCGCGAGTCCTCGATGGCGACGATCGCCTTCTGCATGTACGGCGAGATGTCCTTGAGGTCCACCACCGTGCGGTCGCGCGAGTAGACCGTGGCGATCTGGCCACCCTGGCTGTCGAGGATGGTGGTGCGCTGGCTCAGCTGGGGGCTCTGCAGGTTGGCCGGGATCTCGTCGAATCCCTTGACCGATCCTTTGGCCGCGAGACCGAGCCCCCCTGCGGCGGGCAGCGCGATACCGGCCATCACCGCCCCCGCGAGCACACTTACTCCGAGGAACTTGGCGGCCTGCTGCACGGGGGACGTCCCCCCGCCCGAGCGCTTCTTTGGCATGAGGGCAGCCTACGTTCTCATTCGGCGGGCATGCGTACAGGCATTGGCCTAAGCTGATCCCAACTGTCACAGCAGTAGGGCCACGTATCAAGTACGTCCGGCGACCCCGAATCGTTCCGGTGTTCTCCCAACTTTTTTGTTGGGTGCGTGTCCGAATCCGCCTTGTGTGTCACCGGGTGTCCGCTGTGACGCAGTTGAATTGTCCGGTTCGCCGGAGAAGTTACGTATGCCTCCAGCTCACTCCCCCGGGTGATCTGCCGCTTACCCATAGTCCGTTCGGGCCATTCAAGATTGGGCCCGAAGGGGGTGTTGCGCTGTGCCCACCTTCCGTAACGTCCTCAACTGGCGGCGGTGAATATGCCGCTGCCGCCGTGGGGGAGCCTCGATTCGGGAGAGGACGGCGCCGGTATGGGCTGGGTAACCGACTGGAGTGCGCAGGCGGCCTGCCGCACTACCGATCCGGATGAACTGTTCGTTCAGGGAGCAGCGCAGAACAGGGCCAAGGCGGTGTGCACCGGGTGCCCGGTGCGCACGGAGTGCCTGGCCGATGCGCTGGACAACCGCGTCGAGTTCGGCGTGTGGGGTGGTATGACGGAGCGGGAGCGCCGCGCACTGCTGCGCAGGCGGCCGACCGTCACCTCGTGGCGTCGCCTGCTGGAGACCGCGCGTACGGAATACGAGCGTGGGGCGGGCCTGCTGCCCCTCGACGAGGAAGAGGTGTACGAGAACTACGCGGCCGTGAGCTGACGGCCGGCCAGGTCCGGGCGCGGCTGCGCTGTCGGTGGACGCGGACGCCTTCGGGGGTTTCTCCGGGGCGTCGTGTCGTCCTCGGCGCGCCTTTGGCGAGTCCGCGAAGAGTGGATCCACCGACGGTCGGTGCCTTGTGGGCGCCTGCCTTGCGGGATGTTCAGGACATCTGGCGTATGGGACAGGTGCCGGTCAAGAGCGGTATCGGTGCGCGGTGGGTTCGGCGTGGGCGTGCGGGGGGCCGGGAGTGAGCCGTTCGGCAGTCGCGCCCCGCTCGCCCGGACTCTCACGTGTGTTCCGTGCGTCAGGAGGACTCGGTCACCTGGCCGGACGATCGGGGCTCCTCACCTGTGCGCTTCGTGCTCCTCGGGACGCTCGTACTGATGGGACGCGAGCCGGTCACCGACGTCCCGTAGTCCCACGAGGTCGTGGACGTCACCGGGCAGCGCGGCCACTTCCGCCACCGCCACCTCGGGATGGCGCGCGGTGAAGCGGTCACGCGTGCGTTGTTCACGTGAGAGCAGCTGCATGCGCTCCGCGTGCAGCCTCAACAGGCCTGCTGTCAGTTGCTCGACGCTCCGGTCCTGGTCCGTGGCGGCGGGGGAGCCTGCGTCGGGGTCAGGTGCACCGGAGGAGGGGGATGATGAACTGTCATACGCATCGGGAGAGTTACGAATTCCAGCTTGCCCGCCCTGCTGATCCACAATGCGAGGGTCTTCAAGATTTTCCGCGGCCGCGAGTGCCCTCTCGGCCGCGAGGTGCATGGCGCCGCTGCCGTGAACCCGGTTGAGCACCAGACCGGCCAGCGGCATGTCCTCTGCGGCCAGGCGCTCCACGAAGTACGCCGCCTCCCGCAGCGCGTCCCGCTCCGGCGCCGCCACCACCAGGAACGCCGTGCCGGGCGCCTGCAGCAGCTTGTACGTGGCGTCCGCACGGGTGCGGAACCCGCCGAACATGGTGTCCATGGCGGCCACGAACGTCTGGACGTCCTTCAGGAGTTGCCCTCCGAGCAGCTTCCCCAGGGCGCCCGTCATCATCGACATCCCGACGTTCAGGAATTTCATCCCCGCGCGTCCCCCGACTTTCGCCGGGGCCATCAGGACCCGGATCAGTTTGCCGTCCAGGAAGGATCCGAGGCGCTTGGGGGCGTCGAGGAAGTCCAGCGCCGAACGGGAGGGCGGGGTGTCGACGACGATGAGGTCCCACTCGTCGCGCGCACGCAGCTGCCCCAGCTTCTCCATCGCCATGTACTCCTGCGTGCCCGCGAAGCCCGCCGAGAGCGACTCGTAGAAGGGGTTGCCAAGAATGGCGGCCGCCCGCTCGGGGTCCGCGTGCGCCTCGACGATCTCGTCGAAGGTGCGCTTCATGTCGAGCATCATGGCGTGCAGTTCACCGCCGGCGGCGTCCTCGATGCCCTTCACCCGGCGAGGGGTGTTGTCGAGGGCGTCGATGCCCATCGACTGGGCGAGCCGGCGGGCGGGGTCGATGGTGAGCACGACCACCTTGCGACCGCGTTCCGCCGCGCGCAGTCCGAGGGCCGCCGCCGTGGTCGTCTTGCCGACGCCGCCGGACCCGCAGCACACGATGATGCGGGTCTTGGGGTCGTCGAGGAGAGGGTCGACCGCCAGGACGGGACCGGGGTTCAAGGCGCGCATGGTGCCCGTGTCGTAGAGGAGCGCCGCATCCGGTGCGGAGGCCGTTTCGTCGTGTGTGGGGGAGGGGTCCGAGCTCATGAGATCCCTTGCTGACGCAGTTCCGAGGCCAGTTCGTACAGGCCCGCCAGGTCCATTCCCTCGGCGAGCAGCGGAAGTTCGCGCAGAGGCAGCCGCAGCTCCGCCAGCACGGCCCGCTGTTCGCGCTCCAGCGCGAACCGCTCCGCGTACTCGTCGGCCTGCCGGAGCAGCGGATCCACCAGCCGTTCGGCGAGCCCGCCGCGGCGCGCTCCGCCGAGGCCGGCGCCCGACAGGGACTTGGCGATGGCCGTCCGCGGCACCGCGTGCGCGAGGTCCAGGTCCGTTTGGTCCAGGACCGTCGGCCGCACCATGTTCACGATGATCCGGCCCACCGGCAGCTTCGCGGCGCGCAGTTCGGTGATGCCGTCAGCCGTCTCCTGGACGGGCATCTCCTCCAGAAGCGTCACCAGGTGCACGGCCGTCTCCCGCGACTTCAGCACCCGCATCACGGCCTGGGCCTGATTGTGTATCGGACCGATCTTGGCGAGCCCCGCCACCTCGTCGTTGACGTTCAGGAAGCGGGTGACGCGTCCGGTGGGCGGCGCGTCCATCACCACGTAGTCGTACACGAACCGGCCGCTCCGGTCCTTCCGGCGGACGGCTTCGCACGCCTTGCCGGTGAGGAGGACGTCCCTGAGGCCGGGCGCGATGGTGGTGGCGAAGTCGATGGCGCCGAGCTTCTTCAGAGCACGCCCCGCGCTGCCCATCTTGTAGAACATCTGGAGGTAGTCCAGCAGGGCGAGCTCGGGGTCGATGGCCAGCGCGTAGACCTCGCCGCCGCCCGGGGCGACGGCGATTTTCCGTTCCTCGTACGGCAACGCCTCTGTCTCGAAAAGTTGTGCGATGCCCTGTCTGCCTTCGACCTCCACGAGAAGAGTGCGCTTGCCCTCGGTCGCGAGGGCGAGCGCGAGTGCGGCGGAGACCGTCGTCTTTCCGGTTCCGCCCTTGCCGCTGACGACCTGGAGCCTGCTCACGCCTTCGAGCCTAACCAGTCCGCGCGCGGCCCACGCGGGAGGCTGTGGACAACCGCGGCAACAGTCGGCCGCGCGCCGCCCCCTCCGGGGCAGCGGGCGCCCACATGCAACGGCTGCCACAGCGGCTACAGTCGGCCCATGACCAAGTGGGAATACGCAACCGTGCCGCTGCTCGTCCATGCCACGAAGCAGATTCTGGACACCTGGGGCGAGGACGGCTGGGAGCTCGTCCAGGTCGTGCCCGGCCCGAACAACCCCGAGCAGTTGGTGGCCTATCTGAAGCGGGAGAAGCAGGCATGAGCGCGGTCGAGTCCCGCCTCGCCGAACTGGGGCTGACGCTGCCGGAGGTCGTGCCGCCGCTCGCCGCCTACCAGCCGGCCGTGCAGTCCGGGGTGTACGTGTACACCGCCGGTCAGCTCCCGATGGTGGAGGGCAAGCTCCCGGTGACCGGCAAGGTGGGCGCCGAGGTCACTGCGGAGGAGGCCAAGGACCTGGCCCGTACGTGCGCGCTGAACGCGCTCGCCGCGGTCAAGTCCGTGACCGGCGACCTCGACCGGATCGCCCGCGTGGTGAAGGTCGTCGGCTTCGTCGCGTCGGCGTCGGACTTCACGGGCCAGCCCGGGGTCGTCAACGGCGCCAGCGAACTGCTCGCCGAGGTCCTCGGCGACAAGGGTGTGCATGCCCGCAGCGCGGTCGGCGTGGCGGTGCTCCCGCTGGACGCGCCGGTCGAGGTGGAGATCCAGGTGGAGCTGACCCAGGCGTAGCCGCGGCTCTCCGGGACGGCCCTTTCACGTGCGGACCCCGGGTTCGGCCCCGGCCGACCCGGAAGAGCGCGACGCTCTCGCGGAGCGGGCGAGTGAGGGGCTGATCATTGCCACTCGAACATCCGCGCAGTCCGGGATAGCCTCCGGCCATGGCGAATGGGCAGTGGTTTCCACCGGAGTGGCCAGAGCGGATCCGCGCGCTCGCGGAGGGCACGCTGACTCCGGTCGTCCCGAAGCGCGCGGCCACCGTCATGCTCCTCAGGGACAGCGACGGCGCGCCCGCGGTTCACATGCTGCGCAGACGCGCCTCCATGGCCTTCGCCGGCGGCGCATACGCCTACCCGGGCGGTGGTGTCGACCCACGCGACCACGATCGCAGGATCGGCTGGGCGGGGCCCACGCGGGCGTGGTGGGCGGATCGGCTCGGCGTGGACGAGACGTCCGCCCAGGCGGTCGTGTGCGCCGCCGTACGGGAGACCTACGAGGAGGCGGGTGTGCTGCTCGCCGGCCCGACCCCGGAAACGGTCGTCGGCGACACCACGGGCGCCGACTGGGAGGCCGACCGCGCGTTGCTGGTCGCCCGTGACCTGTCCTTCGCCGAGTTCCTCGACCGTCGGGGACTGGTCCTGCGTTCCGATCTGCTCGGCGCGTGGACCCGCTGGATCACCCCGGAATTCGAATCCCGCCGTTACGACACGTGGTTCTTCGTGGCCGCACTCCCCGAAGGCCAGCGCACCCGCAACGCCTCCACGGAGGCCGACCGCACGGTCTGGATCCGCCCGTCCGAGGCGGCGGCCTCGTACGACAGGGGCGAGCTGCTGATGATGCCGCCCACCGTCGCGACCCTGCGCCAGTTGGTCCCCTACGTCACCGCCGCGGAGGCGCTGAAGGCCGCTCCCGGCCGCGACCTGACCCCGGTCCTCGCCCAGGCGCGTCTGGAGAACGGCGAGGTCGTACTGGCCTGGCCCGGCCACGACGAGTTCACCAAGCACATTCCGACGGGTGGAGCGCCCGCATGACCTACGCGACGGAAGGCACCGGCGCATGACGGACGCCACAGTTCTCCCCGGCCAGCCGCGCGGCGGGGTCCTCTCGGGTCCCGCGACCGCGCGCGCCGTGAACGTCCTCGCTCCCAATGCCTCGCCGATGACCCTCGACGGCACCAACACATGGATCGTCTCGGAGCCCGATTCCGAGCTGGCGGTGGTGATCGACCCCGGCCCGCTCGACGACGGCCATCTGCGGCATGTGATCGACACCGCGGAGAAGTCCGGCAAGCGGGTCGCGCTCACGCTTCTCACGCACGGTCATCCCGACCACGCGGAGGGCGCCGTGCGGTTCGCCGAGTTGACCGGTACGCGGGTGCGTGCCCTGGATCCGGCGCTCCGGCTCGGCGACGAGGGCCTCGGCCACGGGGACGTCGTCACGGTCGGCGGCCTGGAACTGCGCGTCGTGCCGACCCCGGGCCACACCGCCGACTCCTTGTGCTTCCACCTCCCGGCCGATCGGGCCGTCCTGACCGGCGACACCATCCTGGGCCGCGGTACGACGGTCGTGGCGCACCCCGACGGGCGTCTCGGGGACTATCTGGACTCCCTGCGCCGCCTCAGGTCGCTCACGGTCGACGACGGCGTCCACACCGTGCTGCCGGGTCACGGACCCGTTCTGGAGGACGCGCAGGGTGCCGTCGAGTACTACCTCGCCCACCGTGCCCACCGGCTCGCCCAGGTCGAGACGGCGGTCGAGAACGGCCACCGCACGCCGAGCGAGGTCGTGGCCCATGTGTACACGGACGTGGACCACTCCCTGTGGCCGGCGGCCGAGCTGTCCGTGCGGGCGCAGCTGGACTACCTGAGGGAACACGGGCTGATCTGAGGCTTCCGTCCGATCAGAGTTCCTGGGGGCGGGGTGCCTTGACGCCACGCCGTGCACGCGCGCGTACCCCTCCGCGAGCCGGGGTCCGAGGTCGTCCACGTAGGACCGCAGGACGGCCGGATCGCCGGTCGGCTCGTACCCGGGCACGGCTGCCCTTCGCATCTGCCGGGCTCTCTGCGGGTAGTACGCGGTGAACGCCTCGGTCATCTCCTTCAGGTCGCTGGTCCAGCCGTCCCAACGGGTCATGACGAGAGTGAACCCGGTGCGGACGAGATGCCGGGAGACGCCGCACCAGGGTGCACCGGGCCTCCTCGGTCCTGGCCCCTCGGGGTCCGGACCTCTGCCGTGTCCGTCGCCGGTCATGGCGCAACTGTGCTCCTGACCGTGCCCTGACGGCCACCGGATTCAGCTTCAGCAGGCGGCAGCCCCAGGTGGTACGACGAGGGCCCCACCTCATGAGACGGGGCCCTGTGATTGTTGTGCCGGGACCGGGATCCGGCGGACCGGCCTCGGACCGGCCTCAGCGCGAGCGCTTGGCCAGCCGCTCCACGTCCAGCAGGATCACCGCGCGCGCCTCCAGACGGAGCCAGCCGCGCCCGGCGAAGTCCGCCAGCGCCTTGTTGACCGTCTCGCGGGACGCGCCGACCAGCTGGGCCAGCTCCTCCTGGGTGAGGTCGTGCACGACGTGGATGCCTTCTTCGGACTGCACTCCGAACCGCCGCGAGAGGTCCAGCAGCGCCCGGGCCACCCGGCCGGGCACGTCCGAGAAGACCAGGTCGGACATCTGGTCGTTGGTCTTGCGCAGTCGCCGTGCGACGGCACGCAGCAGCGCCGCGGCCACCTCGGGCCGCGCGTTCAGCCACGGCTGGAGGTCGCCGTGCCCGAGGCCCAGCAGCTTGACCTCGGTCAGCGCGGTGGCCGTCGCCGTACGCGGGCCGGGGTCGAACAGCGACAGCTCGCCGATCAGCTCGCCCGGACCGAGGACCGCAAGCATGTTCTCGCGGCCGTCGGGGGAAGTGCGGTGAAGCTTGACCTTGCCCTCCATGACCACGTAGAGGCGGTCACCGGGGTCGCCCTCGTGGAACAGTGAGTCGCCGCGGGCGAGGGTCACCTCACTCATGGAGGCGCGGAGCTCCGCGGCCTGCTCGTCATCGAGCGCCGCGAAGAGCGGGGCGCGCCGCAGAACGTCGTCCACGAGTTCTCTCCTTGTCGACCTGCTCAGGGGATCTCGATCCCCCGCATACCAAGGGGACCGTGTTCCCCATTTTGCCGGACGATCCAAACAGTGTGATCTGTCACAAGGATGCCGCACTGATGTGCCGGGGTATGCGGCAGGGGCCCAATCGGGGGCTGATCTTCTGGCTCCGGGGCGGATGTCGGTGCTGGGCTTTAGGCTGGCCGGGTGTCCAAAACACCAGTGAGAGCGCAGGCCTAGGGGGCTGGGCAGGTGGTTGTACGTCGGGATTCCGCTGTGGGCGAACAAGACCCTGGTGGTGGAAAAAAAACGGCAAAAGTGACAAAAGCGGCGCCTGAGGAAGCGTCGCCGAAGCGGCCTGCCAAGAAGGCGGCGGGCCGGACGGACGCTCCCAAGAAGGCGGCGGCCGCCAAGACGGGCTCCAAGAAGGCAGCTCCCACGAAGACCGCGGTCAAGAAGGCCGTGGGGGCGAAGAAGGCATCAAGGACGAAGAGGACTGCAGCCCCGCAGGTCGTCTCCAAGAAGACCACGGTCGCCGTGAAGGCCGCCGCTCCCACGAAGACCATCGCCGCGAAGCCCCCCGGGAACGAGTCGCGCGCCGCCCTCGTCCGCCGCGCCCGCCGTATCAACCGCGAGCTCGCAGAGGTCTATCCCTACGCCCACCCGGAGCTGGACTTCGAGAACCCCTTCCAGCTGATCGTCGCGACGGTCCTGTCCGCGCAGACCACCGACCTGCGGGTGAACCAGACCACCCCGGCGCTCTTCGCCAGGTACCCCACCCCCGAAGACCTCGCCGCGGCCGCTCCGGAGGAGGTCGAGGAGATCCTGCGCCCGACCGGCTTCTTCCGGGCCAAGACGAAGTCGGTGATGGGGCTCTCCAAGGCCCTGGTTGAGCACTTCGGCGGCGAGGTGCCCGACAACGTGGAGGACCTCGTCAAGCTGCCCGGCGTCGGCCGCAAGACCGCCTTCGTGGTTCTGGGCAACGCCTTCGGCCACCCCGGCATCACCGTCGACACGCACTTCCAGCGCCTCGTCCGCCGGTGGCAGTGGACCGACGAGACCGACCCCGACAAGATCGAGGCGGCTGTCGGCGCGCTCTTCCCGAGGAGCGAGTGGACGATGCTCTCGCACCACGTGGTCTTCCACGGCCGCCGGATCTGCCATGCCCGCAAGCCGGCCTGCGGCGCCTGCCCGATCGCCCCGCTCTGCCCGGCGTACGGCGAGGGCGAGACGGACCCGGAGAAGGCGAAGAAGCTGCTGAAGTACGAGAAGGGCGGCTTCCCGGGCCAGCGCCTGAAGCCCCCCCAGGCCTATCTGGACGCGGGCGGCAAGCCGGCCCCGCCCCTGGGGGCCGGGTGAGTCGCCGGCGCGGGATCGCGCGCCACCCGGGAGAGGGACGTATTCCGGCAGGCCGCACGCCAGGACACCCCCACGAGGGACGTGCGGAACGATCGACGGTCTCGTGGGCGTTGGGATCGGCAGAACGGGGGTGGCGATGGCACACGCGAGCAACACGGACCGCATGAGCGGCACGGACGGCGACCGGCTGCGGCTGAGCACGGAGGGTCTGCCCGACTGGCTGGACCCGGTCGTGCAGGTCGTGCAGACCGTCGAGCCGCTTCAGCTCAGCCGCTTCCTGCCGCCGGAGGACGGCGCGGGGCGGCAGTCCGCCGTGCTGATCCTTTTCGGGGACGGTGACCGAGGCCCTGAGCTGCTGTTGATGGAGCGCGCCGGTTCGCTGCGCTTGCACGCGGGCCAGCCCGCGTTCCCGGGCGGCGCCCTGGACCCCGAGGACGGCGACCCCAGGGCCGAAGGGCCGCTGCGGGCGGCTCTGCGCGAGGCCGAGGAGGAGACCGGACTCGACCCGAGCGGCGTCCAGCTGTTCGGTGCGCTCCCCAGGCTGTACATCCCGGTCAGCGGCTTCGTCGTGACCCCCGTCCTCGGCTGGTGGCGCGAGAAGTGCCCGGTGGACGTCGTCGATCCGAAAGAGACGGCGCGGGTCTTCACGGTCCCCGTGGCGGATCTCACGGATCCGGCCAACAGAGCCACCACCGTCCACCCCAGCGGCCATCGAGGTCCGGCATTCCTGGTCGAATCGGCCCTTGTCTGGGGCTTCACGGCCGGTGTCATCGATCGTCTGCTGCACTACGCCGGCTGGGAGCGCCCCTGGGACCGCGACAAGCAGGTCCCGCTCGACTGGCGCGCATGACAAGGTGGCCCCCGTGCTGTGTATCCCCGGGCGCCGCCGTGCCCCATTGCCGCTGCGTGACGGCCAGGATCCCCGGCCGGACGAGGGCGACCCGAACGTGATGAGGCGAGGCTGGAAGCATTGAACGTGCTGGACATGCTGTTGCTGGTCGCCGCCGTGTGGTTCGCGATCGTCGGCTACCGCCAGGGTTTCGTGGTCGGCATTCTGTCGGTGATCGGCTTCCTCGGCGGCGGTCTCGTCGCAGTCCTGTTGCTTCCCTTCCTGTGGGACAAGGCGACCGGCGACGACGAGGTGAGTACGACCGTCGCCGTCGTCGCTGTCGTCGTCGTCATCGTCTGCGCCTCCATCGGCCAGGCTCTGACCACCCACCTGGGCAACAAGCTGCGCCGGTACATCACCTGGTCCCCGGCCCGCGCCATGGACGCCACCGGCGGCGCCCTCGTCAATGTGGTGGCGATGCTCCTGGTCGCGTGGCTGATCGGCTCGGCCCTCGCCGGTACGACGCTGCCGACGCTCGGCAAGGAGGTCCGCGGCTCCAAAGTACTTCTCGGCGTCTCCCGCGCCCTGCCCACGCAAGCCGACACCTGGTTCGCCGATTTCTCCACGGTCCTCGCGCAGAACGGCTTCCCGCAGGTCTTCAGCCCCTTCTCGAACGAACCCATCACCGAGGTCCAGCCTCCCGACCCCGCCCTCGCGAAGAGCGCGGTCGCCACGCGCGCCCAGCGGTCCATCGTCAAGGTCATGGGCACCGCACAGAGCTGCGGCAAGGTGCTCGAAGGCACTGGCTTCGTCTTCGGCGAGCGCCGCGTGATGACCAACGCGCACGTGGTCGGCGGGGTCGATGAACCCACCGTCCAGATAGGCGGCCAGGGCAGGCGGTACGACGCGAAGGTCGTCCTCTACGACTGGCGGCGCGACATCGCCGTACTCGATGTACCCGATCTGAACGCGCCGGCGCTGAAGTTCACGTCCACGGACGCGGTCGGCGGCAAAGACGCCATCGTCGCGGGCTTCCCGGAGAACGGCTCGTACAACGTCCAGCCCGCCCGCGTCCGCAGCCGCATCACGGCCAACGGCCCGGACATCTACCACAACGGTACGGTCCGCCGTGACGTGTACTCGCTGTATGCGACGGTGCGCCAGGGCAACTCCGGCGGCCCGCTGCTCACGCCCGAGGGCAGGGTCTACGGGGTGGTCTTCGCCAAGTCCCTCGACGACGCCAACACGGGCTACGCGCTCACCGCGGACGAGGTCCGGGACGACGTCGTCAAAGGCCGGACCGCGAGCCAGCAGGTGGACAGCGACAGCTGCGCGCTCTGATGCGGGGGAGTGGGACAGCTGCCGTCCGGCGAGCCGGAGTCGGCCGCTCTACGAGGGTGGGGTCAGCCGCGCGGATGACGCAGACGTACCGAGACCCAGCGGGCCCGGCGGCGGAGGATGTGCGGGATGCCCACTCGGGGGTCGGAGCCCGCGAACTGCGGTGTGCCCCCCTGGTGGGAGCCCGGCGCGGCGGCCGAGCGGCGGTTGCGTGCTGCGTCACTGTAGTCGTGCGTCCAGCCCATACCCCGACGTCTGCCCTCGCCCCAAGGTCGATAACCGCCCTTGTGCCGCCCAATTGGCTTATGCGGCGGGCATGTGGCCGTTCGGGGAACAGGCGTTCCCGCCCGGATACCGGGCGCGTTCGGACGGTCACCGAAAACGGCCGGATCCTTGTGGCCGACCGCTCGAGTCCAAGACGCCCGATGCCTGGTCAGCGGTCGGGTTCGGGGTCCTTGAGCCAGTTGATCAGCTCGGAGGAGAACGCCACCGGGTCCTCCTCGTGCGGGAAGTGCCCGAGCCCGTCGAACAGCCGCCAGCGGTACGGTGCCTCGACGTACTCACCCGATCCGGCCGCGCTCCTTGTCCGCATCACGGGGTCCAGTGATCCGTGCAGATGCAGCGTGGGCACCCGCACGGGCCGTTTCATACGCCGGTTGAACTGGATGCCGTCGGGCCGGGCCAGGGAGCGCACCATCCAGCGGTACGGCTCGATCGAGCAGTGTGCCGTCGACGGGATGGACATGGCGCGCCGGTAGGTGTCCACGGCCTCGTCGTCCGGCAGACGCGGCCCCGACCAGTCCCGGATCAGCCGCCCGACCAGGGCGGCGTCGTCGGCGGTGAGCCTGCGCTCGGGGACCCAGGGGCGCTGGAACCCCCAGATGTAGGAACCCGCGGTCGTCTGCTTGACGTCACCGAGCATCGCCGAGCGCCAGCGCCGCGGGTGCGGCATCGAGGCGACCACCAGCCGCCTCACGACCTTGGGCCGCATGGCGGCCGCCGTCCAGGCGAGATAACCGCCAAGGTCGTGGCCGACGAGCGCGGCGTCGGGCTCGCCCAGGGACCGTACGACACCGGTGATGTCGAGGGCCAGGTTCGCGGGGTCGTAACCGCGCGGCGTGCGGTCGCTGCCGCCCACTCCGCGCAGGTCCATCGCCACGGCCCTGAAGCCCGCGTCGGCGAGGGCCGTCAGCTGGTGGCGCCAGGCCCACCAGAACTGCGGAAAGCCGTGCAGCAGCAGTACCAGGGGCCCGTCGCCCAGCTCCGCGATGTGAAAACGCGCGCCGTTGGCGGCGACGTCCCGGTGCGTCCAGGGCCCGTCGGGACGTACGACCGAGGTGGGTTGCACCGAATGGGGCGCGGGGTCCGTCATGAGGACGAGCGTGCCACAGCGTCGGCGGCCTTGTCGGTCGGGCTCGGCTGACGGGGGTGCGGTTTGGCGTGCTGCAGGACGCCCGCGCTCTCCTTCATCGACGCGGCGACCTTCTGCGGGCCCTTGCTCTTCTTGGTCTTCTTCGCGAAGAGCAGGCCGATGAGCGCGAGCAGCCCGGCGACCAGGACGTTGGCGGCGAAGGACAGCAGGAAGCAGACGGCCATGTTCCAGCCGCTCCAGGTCCGGATCCCGTACGCCAGCGCGAAGTTCAGCATGGGCAGGGAGAACAGGAGTACGGCGACCGCGGCCGAGAACGCGCCGCCGCTCGTCGCTCCGCGCTTGACGTCCTGCTTGAGCTGGGCCTTCGCCAGGGCGATCTCGTCGTGCACCAGTGCGGACAATTCGGTCGTCGCCGAGGCGAACAGCTGGCCGATGCTGCGTTCGGCGCCGACCGGGCTGCCGTCGGGTGCGCTCATCGCGGTCTCCCTGTTCTCTGCGTGTCTGCTCTGCGTGGGCTGCGGAATTCTGTGGATGTGTCAGATCATGCCGGACGGTGGTTCTCCTCGCTTGCCCCGCCCACCACTTCGGCACGCGTGCCGTTTTTCCCGTCCGGCGGGTGAGCCGTCCCGGCTCTCGGCCGGTTAACCTTTCCGGTCGCAGCACTGGCCTCCGCCGGACGTGCCGTTCCCGGTCCGGCTCGGTTCGCCCCACTCGGCGGCTTTCAACCCGGCGAGCCTTCGGTGCTCGGCGGCCTTGCGCTCGAGGATCTCCGCCATGCGCAGGTGGTAGGCCGGGTTGTCCTCCTGGTAGACGTCCGGAACACCGTCGAGGTCGTCGTCGCGCTCCTCGTCGGCGCACAGGGCGCGGTACTTGGCGTTCCGTATCTTCAGCAGCACGGTCGCGCACGCGGCCGCGATCAGCGATCCGGCGAGGACGGCGGCCTTGACCTCGTCGGTGAGCACGGCGTTCCCCTCAAACGCGAGTTCGCCGATGAGCAGGGAGACGGTGAAGCCGATTCCCGCGAGCGTGGCGACGGCGAACACGTCCGCCCAGGCGAGGCCCTCACCGAGGGAGGCGCGGGTGAAGCGGACCGTCAGCCATGCACCGCCGAAGATGCCGACGGTCTTGCCGGCTACGAGGCCCAGTACGACGCCGAGCGTCACCGGCTCGGTGAACACGTCCGCGAGTGCCCCGCCGGATATGGCGATACCCGCGTTGAACAGGGCGAACAGCGGCACCGCGAGGCCCGCCGACAGGGGCCGTACGAGATGTTCGATGTGCTCGCCGGGTGAGTGCTGCTCGTCCTCGTGGCGGTGGCAGCGGAGCATCAGACCCATGGCCACGCCGGCGATGGTGGCGTGGACGCCGCTGTTGAGCATCAGACCCCAGATGACCAGCGCGAGCGGGAGGTACACGTACCAGCCGCGAACCCCCTTGCGCAGCAGCATCCAGAACACCACGAGCCCGGCGACGGCGCCGCCGAGCGCCGCGAAGTTCAGATGGGCCGTGAAGAAGACGGCGATGATCAGGATCGCGAACAGGTCGTCCACGACGGCGAGGGTGAGCAGAAAGGCGCGCAGGGCGGAGGGCAGGGAGGTGCCGATGACCGCCAGGACCGCGAGGGCGAAGGCGATGTCGGTGGCCGTGGGGACCGCCCAGCCGGCGAAGGAGCCACCACCGGCGACGTTGGTGAGGGCGTAGATGGCAGCGGGAGCGGCCATACCGCAGAGCGCGGCGATGACGGGGAGCATCGCGGCGCGGCGGTCCCGCAGATCACCCGCGACCAGTTCGCGCTTGAGTTCGATCCCGGCGACGAAGAAGAAGATCGCGAGGAGGCCGTCGGCGGTCCAGTGCTGGACGGACAGATGCAGCCCAAGGGCGGCGGGCCCCAGACGGTAGTGGCTCAGGCTCTCGTGGCTGTCGTGCAGCATGGGCACGTTGGCCCACAGCAGTGCCATGACCGCCGCCAGCAGGAGCAGCACACCACCGACTGTCTCGGCGCGCAGCGCGTCCGCGACGAAGGTTCGTTCGGGCAGGGAGAGGCGAGCGAAGAACGTGCGGGTGCGGGTGCGGGACGCGGCCACGGCGATGGACCTCCGGGTCGGTACGACATGCTGACGGCCGTCACGTGCATGCTCGGACGGCTTGCCGACCAGACTTCCCGGCACACCCTGAGGTCACCATTTTACCTGAGCCTTACGATTGTGAATGTCGCTTGTCGGGCGAAAGCGGGTGAGGTGTGCGCAAGGCGGGAGGGGGCGCGGGCCGCGAGGACCCTGGACCCGGGCCGTGGGGATCATGAAGAAGCCCATGAGGAAGGGGCCCCGGCATGCAGCCGGGGCCCCTTCGGGTGCTGGGGGACTGGTCAGTCCTCGCTCGGCGCCGCGGGCAGCTTGGCCTGGATGAGGTCCATCACGGTCGAGTCCGTCAGCGTCGTGACGTCTCCGAGCTGACGGTTCTCGGCGACGTCACGCAGCAGCCGCCGCATGATCTTTCCGGACCGGGTCTTCGGCAGCTCCGCCACCGGAAGGATCCGCTTCGGCTTGGCGATCGGCCCGAGCGTCGCACCGACGTGGTTGCGCAGCTCGGCGACCAGGTTCTCGTCCTCGGAGGCCGTGCCCCGCAGGATCACGAACGCCACGATCGCCTGGCCCGTCGTCTCGTCAGCCGCCCCGACGACCGCCGCCTCCGCGACCGCCGGGTGCGACACCAGCGCCGACTCGACCTCCGTGGTCGAGATGTTGTGCCCGGACACCAGCATCACGTCGTCGACGCGGCCGAGGAGCCAGATGTCCCCGTCGTCGTCCTTCTTCGCGCCGTCCCCGGCGAAGTACTTGCCCTCGAACCGCGACCAGTACGTGTCGATGAAGCGCTGGTCGTCACCCCAGATGGTGCGCAGCATCGACGGCCAGGGCTCGGTGAGCACGAGATAGCCACCGCCGCCGTTCGACACCTCGTTCGCCTCGTCATCGACCACGGTCGCGGAGATGCCCGGCAGTGGCCGCTGTGCCGACCCGGGCTTGGTCTCCGTCACACCCGGCAGCGGCGAGATCATCATCGATCCGGTCTCGGTCTGCCACCAGGTGTCCACGATCGGTGTGCGGTCGGCGCCGATGTTCTTGCGGTACCAGATCCACGCCTCGGGGTTGATCGGCTCACCGACGGATCCGAGGACGCGCAGGCTGCTCAGGTCGAACTTCGCGGGGATGTCGTCGCCCCACTTCATGAACGTCCGGATGGCCGTCGGCGCCGTGTACAGGATCGTGATCCCGTACTTCTGCACGATCTCCCAGAACCGCCCCTGGTGCGGGGTGTCCGGCGTGCCCTCGTACATGACCTGGGTCGCGCCGTTCGCCAGCGGCCCGTACACGATGTACGAGTGGCCGGTGACCCAGCCGACGTCCGCGGTGCACCAGTACACGTCGGTCTCGGGCTTGAGGTCGAAGACGGCGTAGTGGGTGTAGGACGTCTGGGTGAGGTATCCGCCGGAGGTGTGCAGGATGCCCTTGGGCTTACCCGTCGTTCCGGACGTGTAGAGGATGAACAGCGGGTGCTCGGCCTCGAACGCCTCGGGCGCGTGCTCCGCGGACTGCCGTTCGACGATCTCGTGCCACCACACGTCCCGGCCCTCGGTCCAGGCGACCTCCTGGCCCGTGCGGCGCACGACGAGCACGTGCTCTACGTTGTCCACGCGCTCGATCGCGTCGTCGACGGCGGGCTTGAGCGCGGACGGCTTGCCTCGGCGGTAGCCGCCGTCGGAGGTGATGACGACCTTGGCGTCGGCGTCCTGGATGCGGGTGGCGAGGGCGTCGGCCGAGAAGCCGCCGAAGACGACGGAGTGCGTGGCTCCGATGCGGGCGCAGGCCAGCATCGCGATCGCGGTCTCGGGGATCATCGGCATGTAGACGGCGACCCGGTCGCCCTTGCGGACCCCGAGCTCCAGCAGGGCGTTCGCGGCCTTGGAGACCTCGTCCTTGAGTTCGGCGTAGGTGATGGCGCGGCTGTCGCCGGGCTCGCCCTCGAAGTGGATGGCGACGCGGTCGCCGTGGCCGGCCTCGACGTGCCGGTCGACGCAGTTGTACGCGACGTTGAGCTTGCCGTCCTTGAACCACTTGGCGAAGGGCGGGTTCGACCAGTCGAGCGTCTCGGTGGGCTCCACGGCCCAGGTCAGCCGCCGGGCCTGTTCCGCCCAGAAACCGAGCCTGTCAGCCTTGGCCTGTTCGTACGCCTCCACCGTGACGTTGGCGCCCGCGACCAGGTCGGCGGGGGGCGCGAACCTGCGCTCTTCCTTGAGCAGGTTGGCCAGGCTTTCGTTGCTCACGACATCTCCCTTTCCCAGGGTGTCCGTTGTGTCCCGTCCCACAGCTCATCAGACCGGGGGCTCGGTGACAAGGGCCGACCGAAGATTGGTTTAGACCTGTCGCGGGCTGTTGTCGACCAGGTCACCTGAGGTCACGTATACGCTGTCGGCCTGGTTCATCCGGTGATGTTCACACCTGCAGCCCCGAACGGGAGCGGTTCCTCGTGCGGCGCCCGCCGCATGAGCCGTGGGGCGGGCACGGTGGCGGCCCGGGGGTCGGGCCGCTGTGCCCACCCTTCCCCGGGGCAAGGCGGTGCGGGGCCCGGGCAGCCGGACCCCGCAACGCCTGCTCCGTCACACCGGGCTGCGCAGATCCCCCGTCGCCCCCACCCGCCCGAAGACCCCGCCCTCGTCGGACGAGTCGAGCAGATACGCCTGCGCCTCGCCGACGTGGAAGTACATCCCGTGCAGTTGGAGCGCGGCCTCACCGAGCGCCCGAGCCACGGACCCGTGCGCTTGCAGGTGCTCCAACTGCTGCACCACATTGGTAAGACACAGCTGTTCGATCGCGTCGGCGGGCTGCCGACCGGCGATCCGGGGCAGCGGGCGACCCTTGTCGGCCATTCGCTCCAGGCCGGGGCGACCGTGCCGCAGCCAGCGCCGCAGCGGGGTGTCCTCGTCGTCCGCCCCCGAAACGAGCAGCGCCTGCATCGCGCCGCACCCGGAGTGCCCGCACACCGTGATGGACCGCACCTTCAGGACGTCCACCGCGTACTCGATGGCAGCCCCCACCGAGTCGTCCCCGCTCTCCGTGCCGGGCAGGGGCACCAGGTTGCCGACATTGCGGACGACGAAGAGGTCGCCAGGACCGCTGGCGGTGATCATCGACGTCACGAGCCGCGAGTCGGCGCAGGTCAGAAAGAGTTGCGACGGCCGCTGGCCCTCGCGCGCCAGGCGGGCCAGCTCGCCGCGCACCAAGGGAGCGGTGTTCCGCTGGAACGCGCTGATCCCACGCGTGAGTTGCTCCCCGCTCGGTCCCGACCCGGCGTCCGGTCCGCCCGGATCGCCGTCGGGTGGCGCGGCCGGCGGCCACTCGCACTGGTGGTTGCGCCATGGTGTCCAGGGCCGGCACCGGCATGCGGACGCCTCCTTCGTCCCCTGGTCCCCGCTGGGTGTGGGGGAGCCCAGTGGCGGCATCATGACGGGCATTGCGGCCCGGTCGGTGAGGGCGACCGTGCCGCTGCGCGCGCGATGGGTCCGCTGCCGGTCCTGCAGGGTCTCGTACGCCGCGTGATCCATGAACGACCCGTCGAGCTCCACGACGGCGTCCGCCCCTACGGGCACCAGGTGCAGGACACGGGTGAGCCGGGGCTTCGCGAGGAACGTCAACTGGCCTCGTACGGATACGTGATGGACCCTCTTCGTCTCCGCGTGCGTGATGCGGACGCGGGCGAGGCGGTGCAGGGCGCCGGTGGCCGGCGCGATGCCGAGGGACAGGGGGAGGGCGATCAGGAAGACCGCGATGGAGGCCGATGGGTCGGCGCCCGCGAGATGGAAGCGGTGGGACCGGGTCGGCGGGGGGCTGTGGGGCTGGTGCACGCGCTTCGTCCGAGTCGAGTCGGCGGCGCGGGCAGGGATGCAGGCGGGCATGGTTCCCGTCTCCTCCGGTGTGGCGCGGTCGCGGAACTGGTGGGCCCGGGGGGACCTGGGTCGGGCGCGGCCGTGGGTCACGGCGTACAGCGGCGGGATCTCAACGCTTGGTAAATGAATCGTAATGCCGAGTAAAGAAATCCTCTCCTTTATGGGTGCAAACAGGGTAGTAGGTCACTCGGTGGGGTGAATGTCTTATCTCATGGGCTTGTCGTATCGACGCCCCGTGTGACCTTGGCCGGGCTGTACACCTCGCTGCGCGCTTCGTCCGCACCCGCGGAACACCGGATCGGTGTGGCCCCGGCTGAAGGAAGAAGGTGGGCCGAGATGACCGCAACCCGGAGGATCGCGGCGGGCGTCGCCCTGGCGTCGGTCGGCGCCACCGCGCTCGCCGGTTGCCCGTTCGGCGCGACCCGTCCCGGCGACAGCGCGAGAGGGCGCTCCGGAACGCATGCCCCGGGCAGTGCGGTCCGCCTGATCGGCGACGGCTCCACCGCGTACACCGGCGCTCAGCCGCATCTGCCCAAGCCCGACCGGTTCAAGCCCGGCCGGAAGCCCCCACATCGGCCGGGCCCCGGCGGAGGGCTGGGAGGCCTTCCTGGGTGCCTCACCCGCCCCGGCGCCCGACAGCCCCCTGCCACCGTCGGCCGGACCGTAGCCCTCGCAGGGCTGCTGCTCACACGGCGGCCGTCACGCCCTCGTCGAGGACGAACCCCGGGTCGACCTGCGCCGCCAGGTCGGCCCCGGTGCGCTCGTTGCCCCAACTGGCAGCGTTCTTCAGGTGGAAGTGCACCATCTGGCGTGTGTAGTGCCTCCAGTCGCGTAGCTCGTACGTGGCGTCCGCGGCGGCCTGAAGAGCGTGCAGGGAGCGGCGGTTGGCATGCTCCAGAAGCTCGAACCGTGGTGGGCGTCCCTTCTCCATGGAGCGCACCCAGTCCGAATGACCGACCGTCACGAGCAGGTCGTCACCGACCTCGGTGCGCAGGAAATCGAGGTCGTCCCGGCCCTGCACCTTGTTGCCGACGACCTTCAGGGCGACCCCGAAGTCACGGGCGTACTCCTTGTACTGGCGGTAGACGGAGACCCCCTTCCGCGTCGGCTCCACGACGAGGAACGTGATGTCGAAACGGGTGAACATGCCGGAGGCGAAGGAGTCCGAGCCCGCCGTCATGTCGACCACCAGGTACTCGCCGCGCCCGTCCACCAGATGGTTGAGGCACAGCTCCACCGCTCCCGTCTTGGAGTGGTAACAGGAGACCCCCAGGTCGGCGTCCGTGAAAGGGCCGGTGACCATCAGGCGGACGGCGCCGCCGGCGAGGTCCACCGGGCGCGCGCAGGCGTCGTACACCGGGTTGTCCTCCTGCACCCGCAGCAGCCGTGAACCCTCGCCGGGCGGTGTGGTCTTGATCATCGTGTCCGCGGAGGCGATCCGGGGGTTGCAGCCGCGCAGATAGTCCTTGATCAGATGCAGCCGGTCGCCCATGGCGGGCAGTGCCGCGGCCTCGTCCTCCTCGAGCCCGAGTGCGGCGCCCAGGTGCTGGTTGATGTCGGCGTCGATGGCGATGACCGGCGCCCGGGTGGCGGCGAGGTGGCGGATGAAGAGGGAGGACAGGGTCGTCTTGCCGCTGCCGCCCTTCCCGACGAAAGCAATTTTCATGTTCACCAACAGTAAATGCATGATTGCTGTATGTGGCAGCCCTGCGTGAGGAAGACCACTCCATCGAAGGAGGGGATGCGGAGGTGCGTAGTGTCGTACTCATGAGTACGACAGGTGCGACCGCCGATCCGCTCGCGGTCCTGGGGGCGCTGCCCGGGGTGGCCGAGTCCGTGGAATCCGTGCGTAAAGCCGTGGATCGGGTCTACGGACACCGGATCATGCGGCGCCGCAGCAACGAGGTCACCTCCGAGGCTGCACTGCGCGGAGCGCGTGGCTCGGCGGCGCTGTCCGGCGCCGACTGGGCTCTCGAGGAGGTGCGCCGGCGCACCGACTTCAGCGGTGACGACGGCGCCCGCACGGTCGGTGCGGCTCTCCGGCTGACCGCCGAGGCGGGGCAGCTGCTCTCCATCTGGCGGCAGTCGCCGCTGCGGGTGCTGGCGCGGTTGCATCTGGTGGCGGCCGCGCAGGACGACCCCCGCGTGGGGCGCCCGCGGCAGGACGGCGAGCCGGTCGACGAGCCGCTCGTGGAGCTGCCGCTGCCGCACGCGGCAGAGGTCTCCGGCCGCCTCGAGGGGCTCGCCCAGCTGATCATCGCCGGCGGCTCGGCCCCCGCCCTCGTGACCGCGGCCGTGGTGCACGGCGAACTGCTCGCCCTGCGACCCTTCGGCTCGCACAACGGCCTCGTGGCGCGCGCGGCCCAGCGCATCGTCCTCGTGGGCAGCGGTCTCGACCCCAAGGCGATCTGCCCGGCCGAGGTCGGTCATGCGGAACTCGGACTCGCGGCCTATACGTCCGCCCTCGAGGGTTATGTGTCCGGTACCCCGGAGGGCATGGCGATGTGGATCGCCCATTGCGGGAAGGCGGTCGAGCTCGGAGTGCGCGAGTCGACCGCGGTCTGCGAGGCGCTGCAGCGCGGGGCGGCGTAGCGCTCCGGCGCGAAGAGCGCTCGGATCGTGAAGACGGCCCCTCCCGGGGGCCGTTCACATGGTTGCGGCGGTACGAGGAGTCGTACCGCCGCTGGCATGTTCACAGGGTTACCAAGCGTCCTCGATATGTCGCCCATCAGGTCGGGAACTTTGCCCGTCACCTGGTGCGGCTGGCCCGTAATCGACGGGTCGACGTCGCGTGGGTGCTCTGTGTTCATGCTCGGTCCGTGGGGCCAATTGCGTTCTTAAAGGTGATCCCTTCGGATGTCCTTTGGTCTCGCGGGCCGCTAAACCTTTTGTACTCCAGCCCCGGGCCATGCGGAACCCCTGGCTGCAGTTCTTTACTTTCAGGTTCAAATGGGTGTAAATCGGGCGCGAATGCAGGGTCCTCGCGTGTGCCGCACCCTCACACGGCCGATGTACGGCGCCGGCTGGCGTACCAGACGAGCCCTGCCGTGGCGGCCGCCGCGCCTATGGCGGCCATCGCGAGCAACGCAGGCCGGGGTGGGACCGACAACCGCTGCTTCAGCCGGACCGGGCGGTGGAAGTCCAGAATCGGCCAGCCGCGTGCGAGCGCCTCGCGCCGCAGCGCCCGGTCCGGGTTCACGGCATGCGGACGGCCGACCGACCTGAGCATGGGCAGGTCGGTCACCGAGTCGCTGTACGCGTAGCAGCGTGCGAGGTCGTAGCGCTCGGACGCGGCGAGTTCCTTGATCGCCTCGGCCTTCGTCGGCCCGTACGCGTAGTACTCCACCTTGCCGGTGAAGCATCCGTCGTCGCCGACGACCATGCGGGTGGCGACCACGCGGTCCGCGCCCAGCAGTTCGCCGATCGGTTCGACGACCTCCGCGCCCGACGTGGACACGATCACGACATCACGGCCGGCGGCGTGGTGCTCCTCGATGAGGGAGGCGGCCTCGTCGTAGATGATCGGGTCGATCAGGTCGTGCAGCGTCTCGGCGACGATCTCCTTGACCTGTTGGACGTTCCAGCCGCGGCACATTGCGGACAGGTACTCGCGCATCCGCTCCATCTGGTCGTGATCGGCGCCGCCTGCCAGGAACACGAACTGCGCATATGCGGTACGCAACGCGGCCCTGCGGTTGATCAGCCCCCCTTGGTAGAAGGACTTGCTGAAGGTGAGTGTGCTCGACTTCGCAATGACCGTCTTGTCCAGGTCAAAGAAGGCCGCTGTGCGGGGCAAGGAGTGGTTTTCCACGGGCCTGAGCATAGGCGCCCACCATTCGGCGTAAGGTGGGGCGCGTGGGTTTGCCTGAGAGGCCTCTCGGGTACACCATGGAAGTCACGGATCGTTCGCGACCGTGCTAACCCGGTCCGACTCCTCCCCCCCCGAGTCGGCCGTGGGGACGACCCCCGCTCTCCCCCCCGGCGGGGGTCGTCGCATGTCCGGGTGGGTTTTTCCCGTTCTCTCCGTGGTCGTGGGCCCCCGTTGCGGTCTCGCGGGCACCGCTTCACCATGTCCATGATTCGTCACGGTGCGTAGTGAAACGGCTGCGATGAGGAGGTCTCCGAGACCTCGTCCGTAAGAGTGACGGCGATATTCACAACCGTTGAGTCGTCCACAGTTATCGACCAAGATCCACACGATTTCCGGGATCGCCGCACTGTGATTCCAGCGCGTCCACCGATGCCGAGTTCATGACCGGTTCGGTTTGCCGGACGCGTTTGGCCGGTTCGTATCGGCCGTTCATATGGAGACCGGTTGCCGGTTCTTCACACGAGCGGGAAGCACGGGGCCGCAGTGGGGCCCGCGGACCCCGCGGAAGAAGCAGCGAAGGGGGCTGGAGATCGTGGCGGGAGCCATTACGCGCAACGGGCCGACCGTCGCCGAAGGGCGGCGGGGCGGACCGCTGATCGTCACCGAGGACGCCGAACTCCTCGACGACCTGCTGCGCCTGTGCGCGGCCGCGGGCGCCAGACCGGAGGTCCACCCGGGGGTGCCGGAGCACCGGGGGAGCTGGGAGGCGGCGCCGCTCGTCCTCGTCGGCGACGACGCGGCGCGCCGCGTGCGCGGAGCCGCACGCAGGCGCGGAGTGGTGCTGGTCGGGCGGGATCAGGACGATTCGGGTGTCTGGCGGCGTGCCGTCGAGATCGGCGCCGACCACGTCCTGGTTCTGCCGGACGGTGAGCAGTGGCTCGTCGACCGCATCGCCGACGTGGCTGAAGGGGTCGGACGGCCCGCGCTCACCGTGGGCGTGATCGGCGGCCGTGGCGGGGCCGGGGCGTCCACGCTCGCCTGCGCCCTGGCCGTCACCTCCGCACGCGAGGGCAGGCGCACGCTCCTCGTGGACGCGGATCCGCTGGGAGGTGGACTCGATGTACTGCTCGGCGGAGAGACCACCGAGGGGCTGCGCTGGCCGGCGTTCGCCGCCTCCCGGGGCCGCGTCGGCGGCAGTGCCCTGGAGGAGTCCCTTCCCCAGCTGCACGCGCTGCGGGTACTGAGCTGGGACCGCGGCGACACCGTGGCGGTGCCGCCCCAGGCGGTCCGCGCGGTCCTCGCCGCGGCCAGGCGGCGTGGCGGCGCGGTCGTCGTCGACCTGCCGCGCCGTGTCGACGAGGGGGTCGCCGAAGCACTCGCCCAAGTGGACGTCGGGGTGCTGGTCGTCCCAGCCGAACTGCGCGCCGTCGCGGCCGCGCGTCGGGTGGCGTCGGCCGTCGGCATGGTCCTCGGCGACCTGCGGATCGCGGTACGGGGGCCGTTCGCGCCCGGTCTCGACGACCGTGAGGTGGCGCGGCTGCTGGGGCTGCCGCTGGTCGGCGAAGTGCCGTCCGACGAACCGTCGCAGGATGGTTCCGCGCCGCCCGGGGGAGCGGCGCGGGGGCCGCTCGCCCGGTTCTGCTCGGCCTTCTGGGAGCGGGCGTCCGCCGAGGCGGGTGACTGACCGATGACCGCGGGCTGGAGCGCGGGCGCCGGGACGGGCCACGGTACGGCACTCGGATCAAGGCCGGGCGAGAGTCCCGAGCGCGCGACCGGGCTCGGCGAACGGACGCGGCTGCTCGACGGAGTACGCCAGTGGCTGGCCGAGAGCGGGGCGGAGCCGACCCCGGCGCTCGTGGCACAGGCGCTGCGTGAGCAGGGGCGGGTGCTCGGGGACGCGGAAGTGCTGGGCGCGGCGCGGCAGTTGCGCTCCGAACTGATCGGCAGTGGCCCCTTGGAACCGTTGCTCGCCGATCCCTCCGTGACCGATGTCCTGGTCTCGGCGCCCGACCGGGTGTGGGTGGACCGGGGCGGCGGACTGGAGCTGACGGCGGTGTCCTTTCCGGACGCGGCAGCCGTACGACGCCTCGCTCAGCGCCTCGCGGCCGTGGCCGGGCGGCGGCTCGACGACGCCAGACCATGGGTCGACGCCCGCCTGCCCGACGGCACCCGGCTGCACGCGGTGCTGCCGCCCGTCGCCGTCGGTTCCACGTGCCTGTCGTTGAGGGTCGTGCGCCCGCGGGCGTTCACCCTCGACGAGTTGGTGGCGGCGGGGACGGTGCCGCCGGGCGGGGACCGGGTGCTGCGGGCGCTGATCGCATCCCGGCTCTCCTATGTGATCAGCGGTGGGACCGGTACGGGGAAGACCACGTTGCTCAGCGCATTGCTGGGGGTGGTGGGGCCGTCGGAGCGGATCGTGCTGGCCGAGGACTCGGCTGAGCTGCGGCCCGACCACCCCCATGTGGTGCGCCTCGAGGGGCGGCCCGCGAACCAGGAGGGCGTGGGGCTGGTGGAACTCCAGGACCTGGTGCGGCAGGCGCTGCGGATGAGACCCGACCGACTGGTCGTCGGCGAGGTCCGTGGTCCCGAGGTGGTGTCGCTGCTGGCGGCACTCAACACCGGCCACGAGGGCGGGTGCGGCACCCTCCACGCCAACGCCGCGGCCCAGGTGCCCGCACGGCTGGAGGCGCTGGGCACCGCGGCGGGCCTGGACCGGGCGGCACTGCACAGCCAGCTGGCGGCGGCGCTCTCGGTGGTCCTCCATCTCGTGCGGGACCGGAGCGGACGCCGCCGGATCGCCGAAGTGCACGTGCTGGAGCGGGACCCGTCGGGGCTCGTGGTGACGGTGCCCGCCCTGCGATGGGGCCGGGAGGCGTTCACGCGGGAGCGGGGCTGGGAGCGGCTGCGGGAACTGCTTCGGTCCGGAAGGGACGAGAGCGACGGAAGTGAGGGGGGTGGAGTGCTGTGACGGTGATCGGTCAGTTGGCGCTCTCCGCCGGACTGGTGTGTGCCGGGTCGGCGGCCTGGATGATGAGCGACGCGAACAAGGGGGCGCGTCGTGCCCGGTCCCTGTTCGCGGGCGGTGACCTGGGGCCGGGAGCCGGTCCGCCGCCCTGGGAGCGGGCCATGGCGCGGGTACGCCGATTGCCGCCCGAGTGGTGGTCGGCCGTCGTGGGCGTGCTGATCGCGGTGCTCGGCACATCCGCCCTGCCCCTGGTGGCCGGGGCTGTCGGGGTGCCGGTGCTGCGCCGGGTTCGGCGGGCACGAGCGGCACGGCAGGCGCGGGAAGCGCGTGGGGCGGCGGTGGTCGCGCTGTGCGGGGCGCTCGCCGGGGAGGTGCGCGCAGGACGCCAGCCGGGTGAGGCACTGCTTCGTGCGGCAGGTGACACGGGTGGGCTCGGCGAAGCGCAGGCGCAGGTGCTGGCGGCGGCGCGGTTCGGCGGGGACGTGCCGGATGCGCTCGTCGGCGCGGCGCGACAGCCCGGGGCCGACGGGTTGTCCGGGCTGGCCGCGTGCTGGCGGGTGGCCGTGGACCGGGGGGCGGGATTGGCGGCCGGACTTGATCGGCTGGAGGCCGCCCTCCGCGCCGAGCGTGACCAACAGGCCGACCTCCGCGCCCAGTTGGCGGGCGCCCGCTCGACGGCGGTCCTGCTCGCGGGGCTGCCGGTCCTCGGCCTGTTGCTCGGCACCATGCTCGGCGCCCGTCCGCTGCACGTGCTGCTGCACACCGGCGCGGGCCTGGGCTGTCTCCTGGCCGGCGGTGTGCTGGAAGGGGCCGGGCTGTGGTGGGCCATGCGGATCGTACGGGGAGCCGAGGCGGCATGAGCGTCGACGTTGTCCACAGGCTGGGGACGCTGTGTGGGGTGCCGGCGCTGTGGTGGGCGATGCGCATGCTCGCCGCCGCGCGGCGCGAGCGTCGAGCGCGGCGTCGGCTGACCGCGGTGCTCGGGCGCGACAGTGTGCCCGGGGAACGGCCGATCGGTGCGTCCGCGGTACCGGCCGTGTGGAGATGCGCGGCGGGTCCCGAGCCGTTGGGCCGGCGGTTCGGGGCGCGGGGTGTCGCGACGCTGGAATCGCCGACCACAGTGCCGGGTGCCGCGCGGCGCCGAGCCGAGGCGCGGAACGCCGTGCGGCGCCTACTGCCGGTCGCGGGGGCACTGTGCGCCGGCTGGGTGCTGCTCGGCGGATTCGTCGGACTGGGAGCCGGACTGCTCATCGGGCTCGGCGTGGCGCGGTGGCGAGACCGGCAGGAACACGACCGGCTGGCCGAGGAGTACGACCCTGTCGTGGCGGCCCGTCAGCTTCCGCTGGCCGCTGACCTGCTGGCGGCGTGCATCGCGGCCGGTGCGTCCCCCGTATCGGCCGCACAGGCGGTGGGCGAGGCGCTGGGGGGACCGGTCGGGGAGCGGCTGGCGCGGGGTGCGGCCGAAGTGCGGCTCGGGGCCGAACCGGCCCAGGCGTGGCGCCGGCTCGCCTCCCTTCCCGGCGCCGGAGAGCTGGCGCGACTCCTGGAACGGGCAGGCGATTCCGGCGCACCCGCGGCCGCCCCGGTCGGACGCGTCGCGACGGAGGCCCGCGCCGAGTGGGGTCGGGCGGCCACGGCACGGGCGCGCCGAGCGGGGGTCATGGTCACGGCTCCGGTGGGGCTGTGCTTCCTGCCCGCGTTCATCGCGGTCGGGGTGCTCCCCGTCGTGATCG